>JBAVKY010000489.1:0-15272 GCA_049688555.1 Propionicimonas sp. | reverse complement strand
GTCCTCACTGCCTCACCGTGCCTCATCGCGACCCCAGATCTACCGGGGCAAGCCGAAGCTGTGGATAACTCCCCCACCAGGCGTGCCATGCTGTGAACAGCAACCGCGCGAACTGACGTCGAAGAGGGCGCTGATGGATTTCTTCAACCTGCACGAGCACGGGTTCGTCCGGGTCGCAGCCTGCACGCTGCCGATCACCCTGGTCAATCCGCGCACGAACGCCGAAGCCATTGTGGAACAGGCACGCCGGGTGGCGGCCGAGGGGGCCAGTCTCGCGGTCTTCCCCGAACTGTGCCTCACGGGCTACTCCATTGAAGACCTGCTGATGCAGGACGCGGTGCTGTCCGGCACGCTGGACGCGCTGGACTGGCTTATCGAGCAATCAACTGACGTGGGCTGCGTGATCGTGGTGGGGGCCCCGCTCCACAACCTGCACCGCATCTACAACTGCGCCGTGGTCATCCACCGCGGCCGGGTGTTGGGGGTCGTCCCCAAGTCGTACCTGCCCACCTACCGCGAGTTCTATGAGCGTCGCCAGATTGCCGCTGGGGACGATGTGACCGGCGAGATCACCATCGCGGGCCAGGATGCTCTGTTCGGCGCTGACCTGCTCTTCGCCGCTGAGGATCTCCCCGGCTTCGTCCTGAATGTGGAGATCTGCGAGGACATGTGGGTACCGATCCCACCGAGCGCGGAGGCGGCTCTGGCCGGCGCCACCGTGGTGGCCAACCTCTCCGGCAGCCCGATCACCGTCGCGAAGGCCGAGGAGCGCAAGCTGCTGTGCGCCTCCGGCTCGTCCCGACTGATCTGCGGCTACGTCTACTCAGCTGCCGGTGAAGGGGAATCGACCACGGACTTGTCATGGGACGGGCAGACGCTGATCTACGACAACGGCGCCCTGTTGGCGGAATCCGAGCGATTCCCCGAGGGTCCGCGCTCCAGCATCGCCGATCTCGACCTCGGCTCGCTGGTTCAGGATCGGCTGCGTCAGGGAACCTTCGACGACAATCGGCGAGCGCACGCCGCGCGCACCGGCGACTACCGTTGGGTATCGTTCGTCCTCGATCCCCCGTCCGGTGATCTCGGACTGCGCCGGCCGCTAGCCCGCTTCCCCTTCGTGCCGGACGACCCGGCCCGGCTCGCGCAGGACTGTTACGAGGCGTACAACATCCAGGTCAGCGGCCTGGAGCAGCGACTGCGGGCCATTGGTCAGCCCAAGATCGTGATCGGGATCTCTGGCGGCTTGGATTCCACCCACGCCCTCATCGTCGCGGCACGAGCCATGGACCGACTCGACCGGCCTCGCACCGACATCCTCGCCTTCACGATGCCGGGCTTCGCCACCAGCGAGCACACCAAGGGCAACGCGACGGCGCTGGCCACCGCGTTGGGCGTCTCGTTCGCCGAGCTCGACATCCGCCCGGCCGCCAGGCAGTTACTGGCGGATCTAGACCATCCGTTCTCCGACGGAGAGCCGGTCTATGACGTCACCTTCGAGAACGTGCAAGCCGGGCTGCGGACGGACTATCTGTTCCGGCTGGCGAACCAGCGTGGCGGCATCGTGCTGGGGACGGGAGACCTGTCGGAACTGGCACTGGGCTGGTGCACCTATGGCGTCGGTGACCAGATGTCGCACTACAACGTCAACGGCGGGGTACCCAAGACCCTGATGCAGCATCTGATCCGCTGGGTGATCAGCTCCGAGCAATTCTCCGACGACGTGTCCGTAACCCTGCAGGCGATCCTCGACACCGAGATCACCCCCGAGCTGATCCCTACCGAAGCGGGTGAGAAGCCGCAGTCGACGGAGTCGACGATCGGCCCCTACAGCCTGCAGGACTTCACGCTCTTCTACGTTCTGCGGCGCGGCCTCAACCCGGCCAAGATCGCGTTCCTAGCCACGCACGCTTGGTCGGACGCGGACGCAGGGCGCTGGCCCAAGGGCTTTCCCGACGACGAGCGCGTCGGTTACGGACTGCCCGAGATCAAGCGCTGGCTCGGGGTCTTCTGCAGGCGGTTCTATGGTTTCGCCCAGTTCAAGCGCTCGGCGTTGCCGAACGGCCCGAAGGTGGTGCGTGGCGGTTCGCTGTCGCCGCGCGGTGACTGGCGCATGCCCTCCGACACCGCAGCCACGTTGTGGCTGGCCGATCTCGAGCGGATCCCGGACCTTTCCGACTGACGTCCCTACGCCGACGGCTCAGACCTCCGCCGACTCCTGTTCCTCGGCGGTCTCAGCCACCGGCTCTCCAGGTTCTTCAGCCACCTCAACCGCCTCCGCCATCGCGGGGGACGGCTCGAGCGCTGTCCACGCCTCAACTGCGAACTCCGGAGTGACCGCGACGTCAGGCTCAGGCAACGCGTCTGAGATCGGTTCTGCCTCGACCGGTTCTGCCTCGACCGGTTCTGCCTCCACCGACTCGGCCTCAACCCATTCCGCATCGATGGCTGAGTGTTCCAGCGCCACCGGCTCCTGACCCGCCACTTCCGAGATGACCGCAGCCTCAGGCTCGGGCACCGCGTCCAGCGTCGACTCAACGATGGACTCAGCGGCTTCGACTGTCCCGTTCGCTGACACGGGGTGCGCGAACGTCGCCGCCACCACTGCGGCCAGCTCAGGGGCCGGACTAGCCTGACGGCTCCGGCTCGGGCGCCTGCTGGCCTGCGGTGCCGCCGCCGAGGGGCGGGTGCCACCTCTGCGTGAGTTGTCGCGGTCGCCACCATCAGCTGGTGCCTGCGAGGCCACCGGAGCGTCGTGGATGTGGTAGCCGCTGCCCTTGCAGGTCTCACACGGCACCGTGAACGCCTCGGCGAGTCCCGTCCCGATCTTCTTGCGGGTCATCTGCACGAGACCCAGCGAGGTGACCTCTGCCACCTGATGACGGGTGCGATCGCGTCCGAGACACTCGACCAACCGCCGGAGCAATAGTTCGCGGTTATTGGGCAGCACCATGTCGATGAAGTCGATCACGATGATCCCGCCGATATCGCGCAACCTGAGCTGGCGCACGACCTCTTCGGCTGCCTCGAGGTTGTTCGACGTGACGGTCGCTTCCAGGTTGCCCGAGTTGCCGGTGAACCGTCCCGTGTTGACGTCGACGACCGTCATTGCCTCGGTGCGGTCGATGACCAGGGAACCGCCCGAGGGTAGGAACACCTTGCGCTCCAGGGCCTTGGAGACCTGCTCATGGACCCGGTGGTTGTCGAAGAGATCGCCCTGCTCAGCGCGGTCCCAGTGTTGGAGGCGCTCGGCCAAGTGCGGGGCGACATGGGAAACGTAGGCCTCGAGGCTGTCGTAGGCGTCATCTGCCTTGCCGTTTCCGTCCACCACGAGCCGGGCGAAATCCTCCGTGAACAGGTCACGAACGATCCGGACGGTGAGTTCGGGCTCGGTGTACAGCTGCTGCGGTGCCTGCCCGGCCTTGACCTTCTTTTCGATGACTTCCCATTGCGCCTTGAGCCGGTTCACGTCGCGGATCAGTTCGTCCTCGGTAGCGCCTTCGGCCGCCGTCCGAACGATGACGGACGCATCGGGACCGATCAGCTCATCGAGGATCCCCTTGAGCCGCTTGCGTTCGTTCTCTGGCAGTTTGCGGGAGATTCCGGAGAGCTGGCCCCCCGGTGAGTAGACGATGTAGCGGCCCGGAAGCGAGATGTGCGCGGTGAGGCGTGCCCCCTTGGCGCCGACCGGATCCTTACTCACCTGAACAAGGACGGACTGGCCCGACTTGAAGACCCGCTCGACCTTCTTGTCCTGACCGGTGACCCCATAGCCGTCCCAGTCGATCTCGCCCGCATAGAGCACCGCGTTGCGGCCCCGGCCGATGTCGATGAAGGCGGCCTCCATCGAGGGCAGAACGTTCTGCACCCGACCCAGGTAGATGTTGCCGATCATGGAGGTGGCCGAGGCACGGTCGACGTAGTGCTCGACGAGGATGCCGTCCTCGAGGACGGCGATCTGCGAGTACTCCTCGGCCTGGCGGATCAGCATCACGCGATCGACCGACTCCCGGCGGGCCAGGAATTCACTTTCGGACAGGATGGGCGTCCGACGGCGTCCGGCGGCGCGACCCTCGCGCCGACGTTGCTTCTTGGCCTCCATCCGGGTGGAGCCTTCGATGCCAGTGACCTCATCCGACGCGCTGCGCGTCCGCCGCGGCTCGCGAACGCGGACGACGACCTCGGTCGGGTCATCCTCGGCCTCACCGATCTCTTCGCCACGGCGCCGACGACGCCGACGACGGCGCGATGCTCCTTCGGTTGCGACCTCCTCCGTCGCTTCCCCTGCCTCGCCCTCGTCATCGGCGGTTTCGCCGCCCAAGGCGCCAGCTTCCTCAGCCACGTCGTCGGCTTCCGTGCGGTCGTCCCCGCCGGTGGAACGGCGACGGCGACGGCCGCCACGACGGCGACGGCGACGGCGGGTCTCGCTGCTCGCGCCTTCCTCATCCGCGTCGTCCACTTCCGAGTCATCAGCTTCGGCGTCCTCGCCGTCCTCGGCTTCGGCGTCGTCAGGCGCCGGCTCGGCGGATTCCTCTGACGCCTCTGGCTCCTCGGCCTCGCTGTCCTCGGCGGTCGCGGCTGGGGTCCCCGCTGCGATCGCCGCGGCGATGCTGTCGAGGATCGCGTCAGGATCCGCCTCTTCAGTGATCCCGAAGGTATCGCGCTTGACCCTCGTTCGCCGCGCGGGCGTCCGTTGCTGCAACTCGTCGAGGCTGGCGGCCACCTCAGCGTCGGTGGTCACGACCACCTGGTCGTCGGTCTCCGCGGTGACCGGCCTTGTCGCGCGCCTGCGACGGGCGGGCTTGGTAGCGACCGGTTCCGCCTCCGCCGATGCGGCATCGGGCTGTGACGATGCGCTCGGCTCGACCAGCGCATCCTGGGCGTCGGGACCAGCCTTGGTCACGGGTTTGCGGCGAGAACGGGCGCGTGTTGCCTTCGGTGCGCCCTCAGCAGTCGGCACATCGGTAGCTGCGACGGCCTCGCTCGCTGCTGCGACCTCGATCGCCGACTCAGCCTCACCAGCAGGCTCAGCCTCACCAGCAGGCTCAGATTCGCTGGCCGGGGCGCTCTCAAGGGTCACTTCGGCGGCGGGTTCGACTGCTCTCGGAGGTCCGGCGGGACGACTAGCAGCCCGGCGACGGCGGGGCGGCTGGTCCGGGGTATCGAGTGGTGCCGACGTTGGAGTTTCGTCATCGAGCATGTTGCTCTCCTTCGGCGATGCCACTGGCGACGCCTGAGTCAGCTGCCGTGGCAGCAAAGCCTTATCTGGGCAGGTTCATGTCCCGCCACCACCCCCGCGGTCGCAAAGCACGTCGCGGTGAGGTATCAGCAGGGCGATCGACCTGTCACGTCGTTCGCTGAACCCACGGGCGGGACCCCTGGATGGACGCCCCTACCTGTTGGGATTATTCCACACCTTTCCAGAAGGGGTCGATGCGACCAGCCGGTGACGTCCGCACGGGGTTGGCCCTACCCGCGCAGCGCAACTCGGCCCGAGGGCCTCTGGGCGAACCACCACCTGAACCGGTCTCAACCCACCGGGATCGGGTCAACCACGCGAGCGCCGTCGTAGGTCCCGTGGGCAAGGCGGGTGTACACCGGCGGATCGATGGAACGAAACGCTGGGTGGACCGAACTCAGCGCCTGCACCACGTCGTCAGGGCGCACCAGGGGTGAACCGATAACGCTGACCAGTTCGAGCGCCACGTCGGAAACCAGGTGTAGTCGCAGGATGGCCGAGCGAACGTCGAAGGCCCGCATCCCAGCCTTCGTCATCCGTTCAACCCGGTACTCCCTATGCCCCAGCAGCTCACCGACGGCCTTTTCGGCGTCCTCGCGCCGCATGCCGGGCACGTCGATCCGCCACAGGGACGTCGTCAGCTCATCGCTGAGTGAGCCGGACGAAGCCTCCACCGCGGCGAGCACTACCAGGCCATCGGGCAGTGCCCGGTTCAGTTGTTCGACCACCCATTCCGGATCCAGTCGTTGAGCAAAGCCCAACTCGAGGTACTCCGCCTCGCTGGCCGCCCCGGTCGGGCTGGCATTGGCATACGAGATCCGTGGGTGCGGCGAGAAGCCCGAGGAGTAGGCCATCGGGATCTCCGCCCGCCGCAGCGCCCGTTCGATGGCCCGCCCGATGTCGCGATGCGAGGCGAACCGCGCCCGACCCCGCTTGGCGTAGCGCACCCGCAGCCGCTGTTGCGGGGGCGGCTGTTGTCGCGGTTGTGGACGGGTCACGAGCGCACAGAATACCCGCGGGAGCTCACCTGATGCAGATCAGCGTTGCCCTCCCCTGCAACCCGGGAGAGCCCACCAGCCCATGACGTGAGCGCGGGCGCAGAAAAGAGCAGGATCGGCAGCGCCGCCCAGCTCACGCTTTCTGCTGCTCATCGGCCGGTGGTGGTGGCTTGGCGGTCACCTCCGGGATTCCCGCCGCCGGCGAGCCATGAACCTGCTCATGCCACCTCCCAAATGCTTGAACGGCCGTCGGCAGGGTGGCGAAGATCCGGTCCACGCCGACCCGTTCGACAAAGCCCGCCGCTTCCAACTGCTCCCGGACTTCAAGCTTCACCCGCGACATCGCGAACACGATCCCACGGTCGGTCAGCCACGTCCGCAACTCTTCCAGCGTGTCGACCGCCGTCAGGTCCACTTCGATGTTGGCTTCGGCATTGAGGACGAACCATTCCGGCGGCGGCTGGGTTGCTTCGACGGCCGCCATGGCCCTGGTGAGGAAATTCTCGGCGTTGGCGAAGAACAGCGGCGAATCGTACCGGTAGACGAGCAGCCCGGTCACCACCGTCGCCTCAGGATAATCGTCGATGTCGTGCATCCCGGCCAGCCCGGGCACGTAGCCCAGCACCCCGTCATGGGGGTCTGCGATCCGCCTGATCAGGTCGAGCAATGACAGGCCGACGGCGATCCCAACCCCGGCCAGCACCCCCGTCCCCAGCACCGCGGCGAACGTGACCAGTGACAGCACCAGTTCACTGCGACGGAAGCGAGCGATCCGTCGCAGTTCCGCGATGTCGATGAGGCGGATCGCCGCATACACCACGACTCCGCCCAGCGCGGCTTCTGGGAACGCGGCGAGCACCGGAGAGAAGACGAAGATCGTCGCCACCACCATGGCGGCCGCGACCAGGGAGTGCAGCTGCGTCCGGCTGCCGGCGGCATCGCCCAGGACGGTCCGGCTCCCGCTGGAGGAGACCGGGAATCCGCCGAGGAATCCGTTGGCTAGGTTGGCGGCGCCCAGCGCCAGCAACTCCTGGGTGTTGTCGATCCGTTCGCTGCGCTTCGTCGCGAACGCGCGCCCGGTGAGGATGTTGTCGGTGTAGCCCACCACCGCGATTCCGAGCGCGGCGGGCACCAGCGACAACAGCGAGACGTTCCCCAGCGCAGGCACGGACGGAATCGGCAGCCCCCTCGGCACCTCGCCGACCAGCCTGATCCCGAACCGTTCGAGGTCGCCCAACCACACCGCCCCCGCGGCTCCCAGCATCGCCAACAGCGGTCCTGGCCAGCGCGGGGCCCAGGCACGCGCAGCGAACAAGCCACCCACCACGGCGGCTGCCAATAGCAGCGTCGGCAGGTGCACCTGGTTCAGTTGTCCCAGCAGGGAGGCGGTCTCTTCCCAGGGCGTTGAGCCGCTGATGTCGAGTCTGGTCAGCTTGCCAAATTGGCTGAGGATCATCAGCACGGCAATGCCCGCCATGTAGCCGGTCAGAACGGGTTTCGACAGCAGGTTCGCCAGGAACCCGACGCGTCCCAACCACCCGGCGAGGCAGACGAGGCCCACGGCGAGGGCCAGCAGCGCGGCGACCTCAGCGTGCCGCTGCGTGCCCACCTGACCGACGAGCGCACCGATGCCTGCCGCGGTCAGCAGAGCAGTCGTCGATTCCGGGCCGATGGAGAGCTGGCGCGAGCTACCCAGAACGGCATAGACGATCATGGGAGCGAGAACGGCCCAGAGTCCTGCGATCGCCGGTAAGCCGGCGACCTCTGCGTAGGCCATGACCTGGGGGACCAAATAGGCCGCAACGGAAACGCCCGCTATCAGGTCCCCCCGCAGCCACGCCCGGTCGTAATGAACCAGGACGTCCAAACCGGGGGCAAGCTTCCGCCAGTCGGCGTTGCGACCTGCGCGTCCCACGGGCCGTACGGTACTCCCGCTGAGGGTGGCGGTGGGGCGAGCGACCCGAACTTGTCCCGCGCCTGGTCACACCGCGAAACCGGCGCCACGTCCCCAGCCCGACGAATTCACCGGAACTGAGACCGATACCCCCCGGGGGAATGCCCTGCCAGCTGAGACGCCGCCAGCGACGCCTTGCGGACTAGGTCAATTACCCCCTAGGGTATCGCCACCCGAAGAGCGTCCGAAACAGTGGCTTGGGTTGTCGTTCTCGGCACCGATCACGCCCCGATTCGGACGAGGCACCACCACCCGTTTCCTCGTCCTTCCAACACCAGGGGGTCTTCTGTGCCCGTGACCAATCAGCCACCTCACATTCCTGACGATCCTGAATACCATCTGCCCAAAGACCACTGGCCGCTGCCCGAACTGAGCAACGTCGCCACCGGAGTGACCCATCCACCGGCGACCACGTTCGTCAGCGTCCAACAGTCCGCCGAATTCCAGAAGCTACGCTCGTCGTTCCGCAGCTTCGCCTTCCCCACCGTCGTCGCCGTGCTGGTGTGGTACTTCCTGTACGTTCTGCTGTCGATCTTCGCCCCAGGCTTCATGGGCCAGAGCGCATTCGGAAACCTCACCGTGGGAATGGTCATCGGCCTGCTGCAGTTCCCGACCACCTGGTTCGCGACCTGGCTCTACGTCCGTCGGGCGGGCGACGTGCTCGACCCCATGGCGGCCGCGCTGCGCGCGAAGATCGAAGCGGAGGTGACCAAGTGATCGCGTTGGAGACTGTCGCGACCGGCAACCCGGCGATCAATATCGGCATCTTTGCCACGTTCGTCCTGTTCACGCTCCTGGTGGTCATCAAGGTGACCCGAAACTCCGAAAAGAAGGCCGGCTCCTTCTACACCGGTGGGGCGCAATTCTCGGGACGTCAAAACGGCCTCGCCATCACCGGCGACTACCTTTCGGCGGCAGCGTTCCTCGGCGTGACCGGAGCCATCGCGGTCTACGGCTACGACGGCCTGTTGTACTCGGTGGGCTTCTTCGTGGCCATGCTGCTGGCCTTGTACCTCGTGGCAGAACCGCTGCGCAACACCGGCAAGTACACGATGGCCGACGTGCTCAGCTTCCGGATGAACCAGAAGCCGGTCCGTACCGCCGCGGCGATCTCGACCCTGGTGATCTCGTTCGTCTACCTACTGGCACAGATGGCCGGCGCCGGCGGTTTGGTGGCACTGCTGCTGGGAGTCACCGATCCCCTCGCTCAGTCCGGCGTGATCGCGATCGTCGGCGTCATCATGATCATCTACGTCCTGATCGGCGGCATGAAGGGAACCACCTGGGTTCAGATGATCAAGGCGGTCCTGCTGGTCTCCGGCGGCGGCATCATGGCCGCCTGGGTGCTGCTCAAGCACGGATTCAACCTGTCCGCCCTGCTGGGCGCCGCGGCCGCCGCTCACCCCGAGGGCATGGCGATCCTTCAACCGATGCTCCAGTACGGCAAGAGCGACATCACCAAGCTCAGCTTCCTGTCGCTGGCGATCGCGCTGATCGCCGGACCGTCGGGCCTCCCCCACGTCCTGATGCGCTTCTACACCGTCCCCACGGCGAAGGAAGCCCGTCGCTCCGCGGTGTGGGCCATCGCCCTGATCGGCATCTTCTTCCTGTTCACCCTGGTGCTGGGCTACGGCGCTGCGGAACTGGTCGGGAGGGACACGATCCTGGCGGCACCGGGCAAGGCCAACTCGGCCGCCCCGCTGCTCGCCCTGCATCTAGGCGGCGAGGTCCTGATGGGGCTGATTTCCGGAGTCGCGTTCGCCACCATCCTGGCCGTGGTGGCAGGCCTGACGATCACAGCGTCAGCATCGTTCGCCCACGACTTCTACAACTCCGTGCTGAAGAACGGCAAGGCTGATCCTGCGCACGAAGTCAAGGTGGCTCGGATCACCGCCGTGGTCATCGGTGTCCTCGCCGTGATCGGTGGCATCCTGGCGAACGGCCAGAACATCGCCTTCCTGATCTCGCTGGCCTTCGGTGTGGCGGCGTCGGCGAACCTGCCGTCGATCCTGATGACGATGTACTGGCAGAAGTTCAACACTCGCGGTTCGGTCTGGTCGATCTACACCGGCCTGATCTCGGCCGTGTTGCTGATCATCTTCTCCCCGGCGGTCTTCGCGCCGGTGAACAACATCGCCAACCCGTTGGCGCTCTTCCCGCTCACCAACCCGACGATCGTCTCGTTGCCGCTGGCTTTCATCGCCGGCATCGTCGGAACGCTCACGTCGAAGGAGCCCGCGGACGCCTTGTTGCAGGCCGAAATGGAGGTTCGGTCAATGACCGGAGCGGGTGCCGAGGGCGCCATCGCTCACTGAGCAGGACGCAACGGTGCCCCGTCGCCTGGCGACGGGGCACCGTTACTTCCAGGAGCCCCTGGGACGCCGCGAGTCGGCGTGCCGCTGAGTCAGCGAAGCACGGTCAGCGGCAGCAGCGACCGCCCGGTCGGCCCGATCTGGATCTCGGTGCCAAGCTCGGGGCACACCCCGCAGTCGTAGCAGCCTGACCAGCGGCAATCGTCCACCTCGGCGCCCGAGGTCGAATCGACCCAGTCCTGCCACAGCCAGTCGCGGTCCAGTCCGGCGTCCAAGTGGTCCCACGGCAGGGTCTCGGCCTGCCCACGCTCGCGGGTGGTGTACCACTCCAGGCTCACCCCGTGTTCACCAAGCACTCGTTCGGCGGCGGCGGCCCAGCGGTCGAAGGAGAAGTGCTCGCTCCAGCCGTCAAAGTGCCCGCCAGCGCGCCAAACCTGTTCGATGACTGCGCCGACCCGCCGGTCCCCTCTACTCAGCAGGCCCTCGATCAGGCCCGGCTTACCGTCGTGGTACCGCATCCCGATGGCGCGGCCGTAGCGCCGGTCGGCTCGGATCTTCTCCTTCAGCAACATCAGCCGACGATCGACGGTCTCGGGATCAGCCTGCGCCGCCCACTGGAAGGGCGTATGCGGCTTGGGGACGAACCCACCGATGCTGATCGTGCACCGGATGTCACGGGTGCCGGCAGCCCTTCGTCCGGTTTCGATCACCCTGGCAGCCATGTCGGCGATGGCGAGCACGTCCTCGTCGGTCTCGGTCGGGAGACCGCACATGAAGTACAGCTTCACCTGCCGCCACCCCTGCGAAAATGCCGCGGCTACGGTGTTGATCAGATCATCTTCGGTGACCATCTTGTTGATCACCTTGCGGAGCCGCTCCGAGCCGCCCTCGGGGGCAAAGGTGAGGCCGGATCGCCGTCCGTTGCGGCTGAGCTCGTTGGCCAGGTCGATGTTGAAGGCATCGACCCGCGTGCTCGGCAGTGACAGCGAGACGTTACCGCCGGCGTACCGGTCGGCCAGTTGGTGGGCGACTTCGCCGATTTCGGAGTGGTCGGCGCTCGACAGGCTCAGCAGCCCCACCTCCTCAAGCCCGGTGGCGGCGAGTCCGCCCTCGACCATTCGCCCGATGGTCTCGATGTTGCGTTCGCGCACCGGACGGGTGATCATTCCCGCCTGGCAGAACCGGCAGCCGCGGGTGCACCCCCGGAAGATCTCCACGGAGTAACGCTCGTGGACGGTCTCAGCCAGCGGAACAATCGGCCGGGCCGGGTAGGGCCACTCGTCCAGTTCCAGCAGGGTGTGCTTGACCGCTCGGTCCGGCACCCCCGGACGGTTCGGACGCACCGTGTCGATAGCGCCGTCAAGGGCGTAGCTGACGTCGTAGAACGCGGGCACGTAGACCGCGCCGGAGGCGGCCAGGCGCCCCAACACACCGAGGCGGCCCTGAGGGGAGCCCTCGGCCTTCCACGCCCGAACGATCGTTGAGATCGTGATCGCGGCAACCTCGCCGTCCCCCAGCACTGCCGCGTCGATGAAATCCGCGATCGGCTCAGGGTTGAAGGCGGCATGGCCACCGGCGATGACGAGCGGCTCGTTCACGCGATCGCACGCATGCAGCGGGATACCGGCCAGATCCAGACTCTCCAGGAGGTTGGTGTAGCCCAATTCCGTCGAGAAGCTGACCCCCAGCACGTCGAACGACGCCACGGGCAGGTGGTTCTCGAGGGTGAACTGCGGGATGCCCGCTGCTCGCATCAGGGCGGCGAGGTCCGGCCAGATGGTGTACGTCCGCTCGGCGGCCATCCACCGACGCTCATTGAGGATCTCGTAGAGGATCGCCAGGCCCTGATTCGGCTGGCCCACCTCGTAGGCGTCGGGGTACATCAGCGCCCAGCGCACCTCGACGTCAGCGAATCCCTTGGGCTGGGAGTTGACCTCCCCTCCGACGTACTGGACTGGCTTGTTGACCCGGGCCAGCAAGGGCTCCAGCCGCGGGAACAGCGATGCGGGTTCGGTGGCGACATCCATCGTGCGCTTCAGCGTCGTTCGTCAGTCGATCGGGGCGTGGGGCGAGGCGTTCTCGACCACGAGATCCGCCCGACTGGCGGGATCACACTGAGCGAGGTAGAGCAACTGGCCGCGGTAGTAGCGGGCGTTCCCGGGGTCTTCCGGGTTGGGGCTGACGCCTTTCCGGGCGGCCAGGCGCTTGTAGGACTCCTCGAAGGGGACGTCCAGCCACACCGACAGGTCCCACCGCTTCGCTGAGCGTGGACCGCAGAACTCGTCGCGGTGCAGGAACATCCCGTCGATGATCACCACCGCATCGTCGGGTGCCACCTTCCACGGCGAGACCACCGGCAGCTCAGTGCCAAGGTCGTAGGACTCGGTACGGTACCGCCCACAGCCATCGTGACCGAGCGGTTCAAGCACCTCGTCGTCGAAACGCTTGTAGTCGTAGCTGTCCTCGAAAAAGCCCTTGGCCGATTCGCGGCCCTGCGCGTACCGGAGCGTCTGCGGGTTCAGGTAGTCGTCGAGCGAGATCCTGATGACCTCGAGCCCGGATTCGCGCAGCAGTTCGGCCAACTCGTTGGCGAAGGTGGTCTTTCCGGCACCGTCCACGCCATCAATGCCCACCAGGGTCCGTCCGCTGCGAGGACGGATCTTCGAGCGCAACCACTTCAGCGCCGATCCTGCTTCAAGCCGGTTCACTACGTCGCCGGTCATCTCACTCACCCCTTGCCCCGGCACGATCCAGGCGCCGGGATTGGATTGTTCAATGCGCCGCCGAATGGGCGGCCGGTGCCGCCGTCGTCGGAAGGCCCAAGCGTCTAGCCTGCCACAGAATGGCCGCAGCGGCACTCAGCGCGATCGCGACATTGACCAGCACCCACGGGCTCCCCACGCCCGCCTCGCGATTGAACACCCCCGTGAGGTCCGTGAATGGCAGGGTGATCATGGAGGCCAGGTTGTTCACGACGTGCAGCGCGATCGGTGCTTCGAGCCCCCCTGTCTTCCAGGCCAGCACCGACATCGCCACGGCCACCGAGAGGTAGAAGACGTTCAGCCAGATGTCACCAGCGCCGTGCAACAGCATGAAGACCACCGCCGAGACCGTCGTCGCAACGACGAGTCCCACTCGCCTGGCCGAGAACCATGAGCCCACACAGCGGGCTAGCAGCCCACGCATGGCCACCTCTTCCCCCGCCGATTGCAGGGGCGTGGTGAGCAGCACGACAGCCATCATGAAGGCTGACTCCGGGCGCCAACTGAGTCCGCCCAGCCCACCGCTGAGCAGCGCCTCGATCCCGAAGCTGACCAGGTACAGCGGGGCCGCGGCCAGCAGCAGGCGTCCGAGAAGCCGCCAGCGGAACCGTCCCTGGATGGAGAGCAGCCAACCTGGTCGCTGCCGGAAGACCAGCCAGTGCGCGCCGAGCGCGACCGGGATCGCGCTCGCTAGAACGATGTTGTTCGCCAGGAACAGCCCAGGCGTGATCGCGCCTTTCAGCGCCTCCTCCAAAGTGATTCGCCCGGCGTTCACATCGTCGAGGATGGCGACCAGGCCAATCGCCAGGCCCAGCAGGAACATCACGGCGATCAGCAGGCCCACCGCCGCCAGCGGCTTCCACCAGCGGAACCGAGGGGCTCGGTAGAACTCGTGGTACTCCCGCGCCACGATGGGAAGGGACGGTTCGGGGAGGGGCGACTGATACGGCACTTGCCCGAGGTAAGGAGTCACTGGGCGAGCCTCAGACCAGTGCGGGGAACCAGAGCGCGATTTCGCGGGCGGCTGAGTCCGGCGAATCCGAGGCGTGCACCAGGTTCTCCCGGTTCGACAGCGAGTAGTCACCCCGGACGGTCCCCGGCGCGGCCACCACGCCGTTCGTGGCCCCGTTCAGGATTCGAACGACGTCAATCGCTTCGGACCCCTGCAGCACCAGCGCGACCAGCGGTCCGGAGATGACGTAGTCCCGCAGGGCCGGATACCACGGTTGGGCGACGTGGTCGGCGTAATGGCGGTCCGCCTTGGCAGCGTCGATGTGCCGGTGTTCCAGGGCGACGATGGTCAGGCCCTTGGCCTCGTAGCGGGCCAGGATGGTCCCCACCAGACCTCGGCTGACGGCGTCCGGCTTGAGCAGCACGAGGGTGCGTTGCGGATCGGTCATGGGCCTGAGGTTACCCCGGGTTCCTCCCTGCGTGAGGCGGACCCAGGCCCGACAGGCCCTCGAGTCGACGTCCGAGCACGAAGGTGGTCACCCAGATCACGGCGAAGGCGCCGCCGAGCCAGAACATGGTCTCGGTGAGGAAGCCGAATCCGATGGCGACGACCTGGGTCAGCCAGCCGAGCGGGTAGCCGATCGGCCGTTTCAGCAGCGCTGCCGCCGCCAACGCGAGAGACGCTGCGGCGAACCCCACACCGAACGCAACCGGAACCGTGACACCGGAGACCTGGATCATCCCGGCCACGGCCAAAGCGAAGATGATCGCCTCGAACACCAGGATCGAGAGCACGGCCGAGTTCATCGGGTTCTTCGGTCCCAGCCTCATGAGTCGCTGTCCTCGACAGCCGAGTGCTTCACCAGCAGGCTCCTTGCCTCACCGGCGGCGTACACCGAGCCGGCGATCAGCACCCCGGCACCGGGGCCGGCTTCATCGGCGAGTTGTACCGCCACCTCGATCGCTTCCGTCATCGTGGCAGCCTTCCGGACCCGGTCCGGGCCGAACACCTCGCCGGCGACCTCGGCCAACGCGGACGGGCTGAGTGCCCGTCCGGTC
>JBAVKY010000488.1:0-4559 GCA_049688555.1 Propionicimonas sp. | reverse complement strand
GGCTGCGGCAGCGCTGCAGCAGGAGTCGCTGCGTCGGCGGGCCCGCGGCAAGTTCGGTGCGGCCGCCGCCGGGCTGTTCTTCACCACCGCCGGCCTCGAACAGGCAACCCGTCCGGGAGTGGCCGCCTGGCGGGCCGGGCGGCTGGCTGCCGCAGGTGCCCGTCGGGTGGTCGATCTGGGCTGCGGCCTGGGCGCCGACGCGCTGGCCTTCGTCGACGCGGGGCTGGACGTGGTGGCGATCGAACGCGATCCGGTCACGGCCATGCTGGCCCGGGCCAATCTGGGAGAACGCGGCCGGGTGGTCTGCGCCGATGCGGAGTCGGTGGCCGCCGACCTGCTTGGACCGCACGACGCGGTCTTCCTCGACCCGGCCCGACGGACCGGCCAAGGACGGTCCTGGCGGCTGGCCGATCTGAGCCCGTCCTGGGAGTTCACGCTCGCGACACTGGGGGAGCGGCTGGGCTGTATCAAGGCCGGACCGGGCTTCCCCACCAACCAACTCCCGGGACACCTGGCCGCGACCTGGGTGAGTGACCACGGCGATCTGGTCGAACTCGCCTTCTGGTCGCGCACCGGTGGCGAACCCGGTCACCGCTCGGCGGTGCTGCTGCCCGCGGGGGTCGAACTGGCAGCGGGAGCTCGGCACGACCCTGGCGTCGGCGAGTTGGGCGCGGTGCTCTACGAGCCGGACCCGGCGGTGATCCGCTCCGGCGGGGTGGCCGCCCTGGCCGAACGGCTTGGCGCCCGCGGGATCAGCCCCGGCATCGCCTATCTCACCGGGGACGAGCGGGTCGAAACCCCCTTTGCGACCGCCTTCGAGGTGCTCGACGTCTTGGCCTTCGACGAACGCCGACTGCGGGCCTGGGTGCGCGAGCAGGGGATCGGGACGCTGGAAATCAAGGTGCGGGGGCTGGACGTCGACCCTGCGCAGCTTCGCCGGCGGCTCAAACCCAGTGGACGTAGGGCGGCGACGCTGGTGCTGACGCCGCTGGGCGGGGGTGTGAGGGCGGTTCAGGTCAGGCGGCTCGGCTGAGCCAAACCCAGGATGAACACCTCTGAGCATGAACACCTCTGGGCCCGCGAGACCTGTTCGACACGCCGCCAGTGCCCGTACCGCTGGGGTGGTCGGGTCTGCTCAGCGGATCCGCCAACTGTGGGGCGCCAGGTCGTCCACGGTCTCGTCGTCGACGTTGAGGTCGAGGGTGAGTTCGGCGTCGGGCCCGGTCAGGGTGATCGTGATCCAGGTGTTGGTGACCTGTGAGGTGGTCAGCTCCGCGTCCACCAGCCACGGGTGCTGGCGGCGCAGCGAGATCATCGCCCGGTAGTGGGCGTGCAGCTCGGCGCCGAAGGGGAGTAACCCCGCCGGGGTGTCGGGGAAGGGCGGACGGACGGCGTCGTCGCCGTACGCGTGGTCTTCCTTGATGCCTCTGAAGCCCTGCTCGTCCCCGGCGTAGATGGACGGGATCCCCGGCAACAGCATCAGCAACGTGGCGGCGATCTCCACGTCTCGGGCATCGCTGAGCTTGCTGGCGATTCTGGTCACGTCGTGGTTGCTGATGAAGGTCTGGGGTCGGTAGGTCTCGCAGAAGGTGCGATGCCGTCCGAGCGTCCACTGCAGTGAGAAGAAGTTGCGGTCTGCCAGCGAATCCCAGATCGCGTGCCACAACTCGTACTGGGTGACCGTGTCAACGCCGGATTCGGTGACGAAGGCGGCATAGTCGCCGTGAATCACCTCAGCCAGGATCCAGGCTTCCGGGTGGTCGCGCTTCACGCGTTCCAGGATGGGACGCCATGCCGCGGCACCCGGAGCGTACGCGGCATCCAGGCGCCAGCCGTCGATGCCCCGGCCGAGCCAGTAGTTCATCACCTCGACGACGTAGTCCTGGACACTCGGGTTGCCGAGGTTCAACTCAACGAGGCGTTCGTGGCCCTCGAAGGCCCAGGGGTAGCCCTCGTGCCACTTGACCCAGTCGCCGTCCGGCGTGTCGGGGCCGGAGGCGATCGCCCGCTGGATGAGCTCGTGGCTGCGGCTGAGGTGGTTGAACACCCCGTCCAAGCAGACTCGGATGCCGCGTCGGTTGGCCTCGTCGAGCAGGGTCTGGAAATCGTCGCCGTCGCCGAGGCGGGGGTCGATCCGGAAGTGGTCGAGGGTGTCGTAGCCGTGGGTCCCGGAGTCGAAGATCGGGGCGAGTAACAGACCGTTGGCACCGAGTTCTACCAAGTAGTCGAGCCAGTTGACGAGCTTGGTGAGCCGATGGCTCACCTCCGCCACCCTGCGTCGCTCAGCATCAACGAAACCGAGTGGGTACACGTGCCACCAGATCACCGAGGCCGGCCAGTCCATTCCGCCCCTCCTTGTCGGCATCACTCTAGGGCAGGGTACTCGGCGGCGCCGGTCAAGTTGCCTAGCACTCGGCTTGATCGAGTGCTAAGCGGGGTATAGATTCAGCCCTAGCACTCTCCTGTGGAGTGTGCCAACAGCCACGGTGGCACCGCGACGACACCGAGGCCTGGTGAACACCTGACCACTCAGGGCCGAAGGCCCACACGAACGAAAGGGTTTTGACGTGGCAGTCACGATCAAGCCGCTCGAGGATCGCATCCTCGTCCAGCCGCTGGAGGCCGAGCAGACCACCGCTTCCGGGCTGGTCATCCCCGACACCGCCAAAGAGAAGCCGCAAGAGGGCAGGGTGATCGCCACCGGCCCCGGTCGCATCGACGACAACGGCAACCGCGTTCCGCTCGACGTCGCCGAGGGTGATGTTGTGATCTTCAGCAAGTACGGCGGCACCGAGGTCAAGTACAGCGGCCAGGAGTACCTGCTCCTGAACGCGCGCGACATCCTCGCCGTCGTCACCAAGTAAGGACGTACTCCATGCCTAAGATCCTTCAGTTTGACGAGGAGGCTCGCCGCTCGCTGGAGCGGGGCGTCGATGCCCTTGCCAACACCGTGAAGGTGACGCTCGGCCCCAAGGGACGCTATGTCGTCCTGGACAAGAAGTGGGGCGTGCCGACCATCACCAACGACGGCGTCACCGTCGCCAAAGAGGTCGAACTCAGCGACCCCTTCGAGAACCTCGGCGCCCAGCTGGCCAAGGAGGTCGCCACCAAGACCAACGACGTGGCCGGTGACGGCACCACCACGGCGACCGTGCTGGCCCAGGCGCTGGTGCACGAGGGCCTGCGGGCCGTCGCTGCCGGTGCCAACCCGATTGAGCTCAAGCGTGGCATCGACGCGGCCGTCGTAGCGGTCGAGGCCGAGCTTCGTCGCTTGGCTCGCGACGTCGAGACCAGCGATGACATGGCCCACGTAGCCACCATCTCGGCCCGTGACGAGGTCATCGGGCAGCTCATCGCCGACGCCTTCGACAAGGTGGGCAAGGACGGTGTGATCACCGTCGACGAGTCCAACACCTTCGGGACCGAGCTCGAGTTCACCGAGGGGATGCAGTTCGACAAGGGCTACCTCTCGCCGTACTTCGTCTCCGACCCAGAGCGGATGGAGGCGATCCTCGAGGATCCCTACATCCTGATCAACCAGGGCAAGATCTCGTCGATGAACGACCTGCTGCCGCTGCTGGAGAAGGTCATTGGCGCTGGCGGCGCGCTGGTCATCATCGCTGAGGACGTTGACGGAGAGGCTCTCAGCACGCTCGTCGTGAACAAGATCAAGGGCACCTTCAGCTCGGTCGCCATCAAGGCCCCGGCCTTCGGCGACCGTCGTAAGGCCATGCTCGAGGACATCGCCATCCTGACCGGTGCCAAGGTCGTCGCGCCGGAGGTCGGGCTGAAGCTCGACCAGGTCGGCCTTGACGTGCTGGGCCGGGCTCGTCGCATCGTGGTGACGAAGGACAACACCACGATCGTGGACGGTGCCGGGCTGGTCGAAGAAGTCACCGGTCGCGTCGCGCAGTTGCGTGCCGAGATCGAGCGGACCGATTCGGACTGGGATCGCGAGAAGCTGCAGGAGCGAGTGGCCAAGCTCGCTGGTGGCGTCTGTGTGATCAAAGTCGGCGCTGCCACCGAGGTCGAACTCAAGGAGAAGAAGCACCGCATCGAGGACGCTGTCTCCGCCACCCGCGCAGCCATCGAGGAGGGCATCGTCGCCGGCGGCGGCTCCGCTCTGGTCCATGCCGCCAGGGTGCTGGCCGATGGCCTCGGCAAGACCGGCGACGAGAAGTCGGGGGTCCGGATCGTGGCCAAGGCGGTCGTCGAACCGCTGCGCTGGATCGCTGAAAATGGTGGGGAGCCCGGCTACCTCATCGTCTCCAAGGTGGCCGAGTTGACTCCCGGCCACGGCTACAACGCCGCCACCGGGGAGTACGGTGACCTGATCGCTCAGGGCGTCATCGACCCGGTCAAGGTGACCCGCTCGGCGCTGGCGAATGCCGCGTCGATCGCGTCCCTGCTACTCACCACCGAGACCTCGGTGGTTGAGAAGCCGGCCGACGAAGAAGAGCACCACGGGCACAGTCACTCCCACTGAGTGGTCACCCGATCGACCCCAGCGGGCCTCCACCGACAGGTGGGGGCCCGCTGTGGTGTCGGCGGGCGTGCCG
>JBAVKY010000487.1:0-1924 GCA_049688555.1 Propionicimonas sp. | reverse complement strand
GGCGAGCGCGGGAGCTTCAACCTCTCGGGTCGCCATGGCTGCGAAGACAAACTTGTCCACGCCGCGTTGGGTGAGTTCGGCGATGACCGCGGTCTGGTGGTCCGCTGAGCCATGCGTCTCAACCGTCACCACCGCGTGGTCACGCGCGGCTGCTGCGAGCATGCCACCGAGGACCAGTTCCCCGGCGTAATGATCGGAGGCGATGGTGTCGCACACGAACGCGATCACCGGCAGTCGGCCCGCGGGAAGTCGGGGGGGGCGCGGCGCGTAGCCCAGCACCCGCGCCGCCTGCAGGACGCGGTCTCGGGTGGCGGCGGCAACGCGCATGTCGTCGCGTCCGGTGAGGACGAAGGAGGCCGTCGTCTTCGACACTCCGGCACGCTTCGCGACTGCGCCCAAGGTGGGGCGGTCGCGTCTCGGCGACGGATCGGTCACCCGGTCATTGTTGCCGAACTCGGAATAACAAGTCCATAACGGAGTATAACGGGTCTAGACACGGCCAGCACGCAAGGCCAAACTCTAGCTAAACATATAGCTGGTTCGCGCCGCCAAGGAGTTCACTGTGGCCAGGCACAACGTTGTACCTGCGGAGAGCACCCGTCGGACACCCGTCCGCGCTGACGCACCTGCAGTGCTCCCATTGCTCGTCCCTTCCACCATCACTACCAAGAAACGGAGGACGCCCATGCGTCGATCCATCCACGCGGGAGCCGCGATCGTGACTCTCGCCTTAGCGCTGGCCGCGTGCAGCAGCGGCACCCCCGCGGCGCCAACAGCGGGCAGCACGTCGGCACCGGCGTCCTCAGCGGCCGCTGGCGGGACCCTGGTGATCTGGGCTGACAACTCGGCCAACACGGCCAAGGCGATCGAGCCGTTGTGCCAGAAGTGGGCTGAGGCCAACGGCGTCAAGTGCTCCGTGAAGAAGTTCAACGGCGGCACCGAACTGGAAGATGCCCTGATCAAAGGCAACAGCAGCGGTGACGTCCCGGACATTTACGAAGGTGCGCACAACGGCATCGGGAAGATGGTCGCCAACGGCATCCTTGCCCCCGTGGACCTGGGCGCGAACAAGGCGAACCTCTCGGCCGCCGCTGTGGCCGGCGTCACGAACAACGGCAACACGTACGGCGTCCCATGGGCAGTGGAGAACGTAGCCCTGCTGACGAACAAGAAGCTGTCTCCGGAGTGCCCGGCGACGCTCGACGCGGCGGTCGCGAACGCCAAGAAGCTGATCGCTAGCGGCAAGGTCACCAATGGCCTGGGCATCGCCCTTCAGATCAGCAGCAATGGCGACGGATACCACTGGTTCCCGCTGTTCACCGCTGACGGCGGCTACGCCTTCAAGCAGCTCCCCGACGGCAGCTTCGACCCCAAGGACATGGGCATCGGCAAGGAAGGCAGCATCGCCGCCGCCAACCGCCTGCAGCAGCTGGCCAACGACGGCATCGTCAAGGCCTCGGTCACCTATGACATCGCCCGCGAGGCCTTCGCCAAGGGCAAGTCGCCGTACTTCATCACCGGCCCGTGGCAGCTCCCCGAGCAGAAGAAGGCTCTCGGCGCTGACCTGATGGTCTGCCCGGTGCCCAGCTGGGAGGGCAGCCAGTTCACCTCACAGCCGTTCCTCGGGGTGCGCGTCTTCTTCCAGGTGGCTAAGGCCAAGAACCCGGTTCTCGCGTCCACCTTCCTTTCCGACACGGTGATGACCACCGAGTTCATGGACGGCATGTACGCCACTGATCCCCGTCCGCCGGCATGGAACGAATCGTTCACCAAGGCTGCGACGGATCCATTCATCAAGGGCTTCGGCGAGTTCGGCCAGAAAGGCATGCCGATGCCGGCGATCCCGCAGATGGACAACCTGTTCCAGGACTGGGGCTTGGCGCAGTTCAAGGTGGCCTCCGGCTCCGATCCGGAAAAGACCATG
>JBAVKY010000486.1:0-2040 GCA_049688555.1 Propionicimonas sp. | reverse complement strand
GCTTGAGTCTGCGCGCCTTGGCCCGGATCTCCATCATCGTCAGGTTGGGCGAGTCGTCGATGAACAGGGGAGCCGACGATACCTCGCCGGTCTTGCGGGCGATCCGTCCCCAGTCATCGTCGCTCATCTGGCCTTTGCGGATGTGGTGCAGCGGCACCTGGGCCTCCGCCGAGATCAGTCGCATCACGATCTCGGTCTTGGTCATCTCCAGGCTGAAGAAGGCCGAGCACAGCCCGTGCTTGATCGACGCCGCGCGTGCGAAGTCGAGTCCCAGGGTCGACTTCCCCATGCCCGGGCGGGCAGCGATGATCACCATCTGTCCCGCGTGCAGCCCGTTGGTCAGCTCGTCCAGTTCGACGAACCCGGTGGGGACGCCGGCCATGATCCCGTGCGAGTTGAGCGCCTCCATCTCGTCGAGGGTGGCCTCCATCAGCGCCGAAAGTGGCTCGTAGTCCTCCGACGCCTTGCCCTCGGATACCGCGTAGATGGCCTGCTGGGCCGCGTCCACGATGGAGGAGACGTCGCCAGTCCCGGCGTAACCCATCTGCGAGATCTTGATCGAGGCCTCGACGAGCCGGCGCAGGATGGCCTTCTCGCGCACGATCTCGGCGTAATAGGACGCATTGGAGGCGATCGAGACGGTCGAGAGCAGTTCGTGCAGGTAGATATGGCCGCCGACCTTGCCGAGGTGGCCCCTTTTCGCCAGTTCGTCGGCCACGGTGATCGCATCGGCCGGCTCCCCCCGGCCGTAGAGGTCGATGATCGCCTCGAAGATCTGTTCGTGCGCGGGGCGATAGAAGTCGAAGCCCTTGAGGATCTCGCCGACGTCGCCGACCGCGTCCTTGCTGAGGAGCATCGCGCCGAGGACGCTCTGTTCAGCCTGCACGTCCTGCGGAGGAGTGCGGTCGGGTGCGCCGAAGTCTCCGGGATCGTCCCCGTACGGCATCACTTCGGCTAACGACATGCTTCCCCTCCAGGCGCCTCGCTGTGCCAGTGGTCCACAGGCTAGGAGGCGCCTCGGACAGTTCTGGTTGACTGCCGTTGGGTCACGTTAGACCGTCGCGCACGGTGTTCTCAACGACACAATTCACAGGCCCTGTGGATTACCTGGGGACAACCCCGGCGACACGCCAGCGGGGCTGTGCACGGGCCGGGGTCGATCCTGTGGGAAACCGTTGAGGCGCGCGGCTGATAGCGCTTTGACAACGGGAGACGTCTGAATCCAGGTGTGGATGGAGATCCCTCGCCGGAATCTTTGGAGCCCTCGGAAGGGGACTTGACAGCCCACGCTCGGCAGGGTGTAAGGGGCTGGCCGTCCGTAGTTATCCACACGGTGTCCACATGCCCAGCTTGTCCCAGATACCCATGGGGGGTATCCTGACAAGGGAGGTTGGGGATGATCGAAAACCATGAGAACCACTCGTCACAGCAGGCTCAACAAGGGCACTGCGAACATCACGTCGAAGACCGCCACGGCTACCTCGACAACAAGGACGACTATCTGCGCCGCTTGCGGCGGATCGAGGGGCAGGCTCGCGGCCTGCAGCGAATGGTCGATGAAGAGAAGTACTGCATCGACATCCTCACCCAGGTGTCGGCGATGACCAAGGCGCTGGAGTCCCTGGCCCTGGCGATGCTGGACGAACACCTGAGCCACTGCGTCGTGCGGGCCGCACAGGCCGGCGGACCTGAGGCTCAGGAGAAGATCGCCGAGGCCTCGGCCGCGATCGCCCGCCTGGTGCGCTCATGACCCCAACCCCGCTACGCCCCATCACAAGGAGAACACCATGATCACCAACTACACCGTCACCGGCATGACCTGCGGGCACTGTGTGAAGTCCGTGAAGGAAGAGGTCGGGGCCGTTCCCGGCGTCACCGAGGTCGAATTGACCCTTGAGGGCGACCTCGCTGTGCACAGCGACGCGCCGATCGACTTCGACCGCATCGTCGAGGCCGTCTACGAGGCCGGGGACGCCTACAGCGTCGCCTGAGCCCCTCCCGCCGGCGGGGGGAATCGCACACAGCAGATCGCACCAACCC
>JBAVKY010000485.1:0-1852 GCA_049688555.1 Propionicimonas sp. | reverse complement strand
CATGCAGATCGGGCCGGTCGTGCTCCTGCTCGACGTCCGGGTCGATTCGGCAGAACCCATGTTGGAGGACTACGTCACCGACGTCTTCTGGGCGGCCGGGGAGAACCTGAGAGCAGGAGAGGCGATGATGCCCTACATCAGCGACACCTCCCCGGGAGTCGCGGCCACGGGCTGATCGGATCGGTCCCCCGCCGCCGCAGTCCGCCGGTTCGGGCCGCTGCCCGTGCCGTGGCCGCTGATCGCCATCATCGCCGGCGGCCTGTTCCTGGCACCCCCGACCGGCTGACAGACCGGTCCACCGAGGGCCTGGCCACGCCCGAGGCCCGGCGCCAGCATGACCATCCCCGCGACACCGTGACCACGCCAGCGTCACCACGACCACGCACAACACCGCCACCGATGGCCACAACCCCCAGAATCGTCATCACCGATGATGGCGCCGACGTGATCATCCAGAGTGGCGGGCAACAGCAGGTCCCGCTCTTCGTCGGTGAAGCCATCGAGTGTCTCGGTGACCGCGTCTAGATCGTCCATGGGGGTGGTGATTAGCCACCCTCTTTGGTCGAGGGACCACGTTTGGGGGTCGGGATCGATCACGTGCTGGATCGCCACCCTAGGGCTTGAGTCGAGCCGGGCATGCAGCAGCGCCTTGGATGACGTCGCGGCCCGTTCGGACGTTCGGGCCCATATCTCGTCAGCCGAGTTGAGTGGATCTGCTACCCGGATCTTCGTTGCAGCCGTCTCGTCGGCGTGGAGCGCGGCCGTGAGGTTGGCTGCGCGCTCGAGGTTGCTGATGAGGTCGTCAGGGATCGGAGACCCTCGGTGGTCGAGCACGGTCCGGCCCTCTGCAAGAGCGGCCCGCAGGTCTGCCACGGCGGATCGCAGGTCCATCGCCGTTGCGAGCCTGCCTGGCCTCAGCGAGGCGACTTCGGGACACAGGCGATCCAGGGCGTCGGCGGTGTTGCTCAGGGCCCGCGTGGTGGCGTCCTGGGTTCGATCGGCGTCGTCGTGATGAGCCTCGTCAAGGGCAGGCCCAGCCCCCCGCGCCATGGGCGGTGGGTCGAGAGTGGCGAGTCGCGTTCGCACACTCGTGAGGCGTTTGCGCCAGTCGATGCGCCTCCGATTGTTGTCGTGGGGCTTGACCCGGAGGGGTGTCTGTTCGGTGAGTGCGGTCAACTCGCGGGCCAGTTCGATCTGCTCGATGACCACTTCGGTCCAGGTATGGGATGTGGTGGCCCGGCGGAGGGCTGCCTGGTACCCGACTGATTGGCGCACGGAGGCGCGGTCGGGGAACACCTCGCGCGCCATGTCCTTATGCCCGGGTTCATGATCGGCGACGAGGTAGGGGACGCCGGATGCGGTCATCGTTCTGATCTCGAACTGCTTGAGCTCGGGGCAGGCGTCTACGAGACGCTCGAGGCATGCCACCGTCTCGGCGTTGAGGATGTCGCTTGCGTTGGCGCGCGGTATGTCCCAATTCATCGCAGGAGGCATCGCACTTTCGGAGGGCAGCAAGCGTTCCACATCTATCTTGGCGGCAGCTACGTCGATCGTCACCTCAAGACTCCAGGGGTCAGCTGCGGCGACAGCTTGGGCCCGGTCCCGGACGGCGCCGAAGGTGGACTCGTACTGCTCGGGCGGGACATGGCGGGTGCTCGCGGCGATCAGCCTTGAGTAGTGCACTGCGGTGACCACGTCGTGGGGCGCCGGGGCTCGCTCGATAAGGGAGCGAACGTGCGGGACTGGGACAGTGAGGTGTTGTCGGCCTGCCTCCAGCAGGCGCACCGCGTCGACGATGTCGGCTTCGGCCAGGAGCCGTTCGAGGACTTCGGTGGTCAGCGGCGCACACGCC
>JBAVKY010000484.1:0-3623 GCA_049688555.1 Propionicimonas sp. | reverse complement strand
AACCGGCAAGCCCACTCTGGTGAGCCTCGCCCAGGAGCTTGGTGTCTCCCGGCAAACCGTGTCCAACGTCGTCAACAAACCGCACGTGGTGCACCCCGCGACGCGCGCGCGGGTGCAGGCAGCCATCGAGCGCACGGGCTATCGTCCCTCAGCGGTCGGGCGCGCCCTGCGCACCCGCCGCACCATGAACATCGGGTACCACATGTACCCGCTGCATGACGGTATCCACGAGTCAGTCATGGATCAGTTCCTGCACCACCTCACGGTCTCGTCCCAGAATCACGGCTACCGCATCACCCTGCTCCCCACCGCCGTCGGTGCCCACTCCGACCAACTGGCGAACCTTGAGTCGCTGCGGCAGTCCTCCACCATCGATGCGGCCGTCCTCGTCAACGTCGTGCATAAAGACCCGCGCCTCAGCCGTCCGGCCCCGCCCGGGCTCCACCTGGTCTCGTTCGGGCGCCCGTGGGGCATCCCCGAACCGCTGCATCCCTGGGTGGACGTGGACGGTGCCGCGGGGACGGAGGCAGCGACCTGGCACTTCCGCGAGCAGGGCCACACCCGAATCGGGTTCATCGGTGAGCCCGCCGATCGGTGCGTCAGCGATGACCGGCGCGAAGGCTGGCGCCGCGGCATGGTGGGTTTGCCGGGCGACCACCACCGCTGGCAGCTGATCGCGGACGAGGGTGCCAGGGACGGCGCCGTCGCCGCTGAGGAATTGCTGCGACGAGGGGTCACCGCGTTCGTCTGCAACACCGACTCCCTCGCCTTGGGCGCCTTCAACGTCCTGCGATCCAGGCGCGACCTGACGGGGCAGGAAGTCCCGGTGACCGGTTTCGACAACACCCCTGTCGCGCAGGCACTGGGCATGTCAAGCATCTCGCAGCCACTGCTGGTGGCGGCCGAACAGGTGGTTACCCTGATCGTGGCGCTGGCCGCCCGCGATCCGGCCGCGCGCCACCGTCGGGTGCTGCTCAAGCCCCGCCTTGAGGTGCGACGCCTTGAGGCGTTCGCCGCCTGAGACTCAGCTCAACCAGCCAGTTCGGCCGGCTACGACGACGTCTCCGGTCTGGGGATCAGCCCTCAGCCCCGGTCACTTCGGCCGCCTGGGCCGCGGGCATCGGCTCGTCCCCGCCCAGGGGGTTGACGATGGCGGCACCACCGAGGGTGGCCAGCATTTGCCGAACGTTCGTGAGTTGCGCCGTGATGGCGTCGCGTCGCGAAGTCGCAGCGAGCAGCTCGCGCTCCGACTCCCTGCGAATCTTCTCCGCCGACTGCCGGGCGTGCTGAACCAGACTCGTCGCCTCGTCGTCCGCGGCCTTACGGGCAGCGTCCGCCTGGGCCTCGGCGGTGGTGCGGAGACGCTCGGCGTCCGCCTCGATCCCGGCCTGTCGCTCCTCGGCCCGCGCCAGAGCCGCTTCGTGCGCGGCCAGTTGCGTAGCGAAGTCGGCGGCGGCCTTGTTTCGGCGGGCGGCCAAGGTCTTCTCGAAGTCCGCCGCCGCGCCCGCCGCGCGAGCCCGCTGGTGCTCGTACACCGCCTCCGCCTCTTCGCGACGTGCTGTGGCCTCACGGTCGGCGTGGTCGAGCATGTCGTCCGCCTGGCGCTTGGCATTCTCGACGACTCGGGTGGCTTCGGCGTCAGCCCGTGATGCCACCTCGGCGGCGTACCGGTCGGCGGTCGAGCGCACCTGATCTGCCGCGGCCTGGGAATCGGCGCTGAGAGTGTCAGCCTGAAGCTGCGCTGCGGCGCGGATCGCCGTTGCCTCCTCTTCGGCGAGGCTCAGCATCGATCCGATGCGGGACCCGAGCTCGAGGAACGAGGGGGGCGGGGTGTTCTCGTGCTCCGTGCGGAGCGCGGCCAGCGCCGCTACCTGTGCCGCCAACTCGGACTCGAGGCGACCGGCGTGCGAACCGAGCTTGGTGAGCTCGACAGACCGCTGAGCCGCTTCAGCCCGTACCTCATCAAGGGCCTGCCGGAGTTGCCCGATCGTCCGGTCCACCTCGGCCTGCTCATAGCCCCGCATGACCGTTCGGAAGCCTGCTGCATCACTCATCTTGTTCTTCCCTCGCTGCTGGGATGTCGGTCTTGGTAGGACGGTCAGGAACCGAAAGCGCCTCGATCACGCCGGAGAGGTGACCCAGCTGGACGCTGATGTCATCGCGGCGGCGGGTCAGGGCGGCGACCTCGGCCCGGGCGCGCGCCAAGGCGGTGCGCGCCTCCGCACGCACCGCGTCGGCGTCCGTCCTGGCATCGGTGAGTAACTGGACAGCTTCGTCGCGGATCGCCTTCGCGCGATCGTAGGTGTCGCGTTGCAGGGCCTCGAGGTCAGCCGCGGTACGTTCGCGGATCAGCTTGGCGCCGGCCTCGGCTTCGCTGAGGCGCCGTTGCGCCCGTTCGATCTGGGCCTGCGCCTCACTGTGAGCGTGGTCGCGCAGTCGTGCGGCTTCGATCTGGGCTGATTCCCGGGTGCGGACGGCGTCCCTTTCCGCCGCGTCGAGGACAGCCCGCGCACGCGCTTCCAGGTCGTCGGCGTGGGCGGTCGCTTCGCTCTCCCGAGCGGTCAGCCGGGCATGGGTAGCGGCGCTCAGTTCGGCGAGCTGGCTACGCGTTTCACCCGCATGGACGGCGAGCTCGGCGTGGGTCTGGCGGCGCAACCGCGCGGCCTCGGCCTCGGCACCCGCGCGGAGTTCGGCCATCGCCTGTTCGGTCCAGGCGGCGTCCGCAGCGGCGGCGGCACGTTGCGCGTCGACGCTCGCCTGGGCTTCGGTCGCCAGCGAGTCTCGCTCCGCCTGGGCCTGCGCGCGGGCCGCGTCGAGTTCCGCCTCGTTGGCCAGTCGCTCCGCCGCGACCGTGGCCCGGGTTTCGTCCGCCTCGGTCTGGACGCCTGCCCGCAACTCGTTCAAGTGATGGTCGGTTTCGGCCCGCAGCGCGGCTAGTTCGGCATCGAGGGCCTCACGGCGCCGGGCTTCCGCCTGGTCGAGGCGGTGGTAGCGATCGGCGACGTCGGCGTCCGCCGCCGCCAACCGTGCCTGCAGGCGTGCGTTGACCTCCGCCTCGAGCGCTGTGGCGTCGCCGGTCACCCTGGCTGCGGCCTGGCTGGCGTCGGCGATCAGGCGATCAGCCTCCTGGCGGGCCTCACCGACCACCTCGTCAGCGGTGCGCTCGGCGGCCTGCGTGATCAGCCGCGCCTGGTCGCTGGCGTCGTTGAGCAGGGTGACGGCGTCGACCCGTGCTTCGTCGAGCCGGGCTGACGCCTCCGCCCGGTCGGTGGCGATCTCGAGGCGGCGCTGGCTCACGTCGCGCTCGAGCGCCTCGTTCTGCTCGCGCAACCGGGCCGCTTCAGCGACCATCGCCGCCGCCTCAGTGCGGGCTTCGGCGAGCAGCCGTTCAGCCAGGATCTGGGCCTGCGAGATGATCGACGCCGCATGCCGGGTCACGTCGGGCACCGTCGCAACAAGCGGCGACGGATCGTGATCGAGCATGGGCCCATGGTCCTCGTCCTCGGGCACCAAACTCAATTCCTGAGCGGCTGGGGAGCCCCGTCCCTCGGGCTGGGGTGGAGAGTGAGTGGATTCGGGGGTCGGGCTCAACAACGAGGGGTGCCCACCGCGCTGCGGTGGGC
>JBAVKY010000483.1:0-9569 GCA_049688555.1 Propionicimonas sp. | reverse complement strand
GGGCGCACGGGTCGCTTGGCAGTTCTGGGCATCGTGTGAACCATGCTGACCCACCACCTCGCCGCCGACCGGCCGGACACGCCCGGCAGGGCTAAACTGGGTCCGACTGACCCACGACGCAAGGATCATCAGTGACCGACCAGGGATCTTCCGGCCCGCGCCGAGCGCTTGGCCCACTTCCCGACGACCTCCCGGCCGTTGCGTCGCAGGACTTCCGGACTCCGGCCTCGCGGGCGTACCGCGCCGCCGATGCCGATGAGGCAACGGCTGTCAGCACGTCGAGACTGCGTCGGCTGGCTGCCCCACCAAAGTCCTCGGGAAGCCCGGATGACCTTCCACGTGACCCCTCCCCCTCGACGCCCGTCCCGCCGCCCACGCGAGCCGCGCTCGCGGCACCCGCACCACCGGCGCCAGTGCTGCCGGATTCGGCCACCGGACTGCCCGCTTCAGCGGGACGACGTTTCTCCGCCAGCGCTGAACCCAGTGAACTGGTGGCCGCACCCCGACGTTCGGCAGCCAGCGTGTCGACGCCCACGTCGCCGGTCACGCCCGTCCGCAGCTGGACGAGCAGACCGTCACCCACCGCACCGAAAGTGATCCAGGGATTCGAGGTGCCGACCCCGGCGCCGGTGGCCCAGGATTCCGAACCGCCGAGCTTCACTGCACCGAGGGCCGTGGACCCACCGCCGGCAGGGGTCGACCCCGCGGGTACCCGAGGGGTTGTCGAGCCTGGCGGCGAGAGGCGACGGTCTCGGCGAGCCATCGCCGTGATCGGCGGCGTGGTCGCGATCGCCCTCATCGTGGCCGGGGTCGTCTGGGGGCTCAACCAGAACGGGGCCAGCACCACGCCGATCGCGAGCGCCTCCCAGCCGCAACCCGCGCTGGATCCGCTGCTGACCGAAGCTGACGTGGCTGGGCTCGCCTCGGCGAGTTGGCAGGTGTCGACCACGCAGCCCACGCCCGGTTCCGCCTACCCCCTGTGCATCCCCGCCACGGCCGAGGGCATGCCCGTGCCGGATCGAACCGCTGAGCGCCTGATCACCTCGACCTCCACCCAGACCGACTCGGTCAAGAACGCCGTCGAGACCTATGCCGACGCGGCGACCGCCGCCAAGGCCTATCAGGAACGGGTGGTCCAGGCGGGCACCTGCCCGGACACTGAGGCTCTGATCGTCTCCAGTTACTCCATCAGCGATCTGGCGGATGCCGCGTTGGGCAGCCAGGTCCGAGTGCAGGCGACCCAGACCGAGTATCACACCCTGGTCATCAGCCAGAGCGGACGCAACCTGAGCCTCGTCGACGTCCTGACCACCGAGAAGCCGGTCGGGGTCACCGCGGCGGCCCGCGTGGCAGCCAAGCCGCTGGCCCGGCTCTGCAGTGGCGGCGAAGGTGCCTGTCCTGGCACGCTCAAGGTCACCAGGGCTCTACCGGCCGCTGGGGCCTTGGCGGGGTGGCTGGTCGAGGCCGACCTCCCCCGCATCACTGCCGGCGCTGGGCGCTGGGGGGCGACGGACCCCTCTAAATCACTGTCGATCGTCGGCAGCCAATGCGAGGCCGTGAATCTACAGAAGGTCACTGGAACTACCGCCGCAGCCCAACGCACCATGCTGCTGGCTGACGACTCGGCAGCTCCCACCGGGTTCGGGGTCGATCAGGTCACCTACACCTTCCCCACCGAGAGCGCGGCAAAGAGATTCGTGACCTCTCTCACCTCCAATCTGAAGCTGTGCCCGTCCCGGGTTCCGACCGCCACTGTCGAAGCGGGGCCGAACGTGAAGGGGACGGGCGCCGACAAGGTCGCCATCACCGGATCCTCGTTCCAGGTCACCCAGAAGACGGGCGCAGACGGCACCTTCCCGTTCCGGGTTGCCATCATCACCGTCGGAACCAAGGTCGGCTACCTGGTGGCCAACCCGTCAACCACTTTCGACTTCACCGATGACCAGTGGAAGGACATCGTCCTGCGGGCCGGTCAGCGGATCAGCCAGGCCCCCTGACACGGGGGAATCGCCGCTACCGGGCGGTGACGATCTCCCGCATCAGGGCTGCGGTTTCGCTCGGAGTCCGTCCGACCCGAACGCCTGCCGCTTCGAGGGCCCGCTTCTTCGCCAGGGCGGTACCGGTCGAGCCGGTGACAATGGCGCCGGCGTGTCCCATGGTCCGGCCGACCGGGGCGGTGAAACCGGCCACGTAGCCCACCACGGGCTTCGACATCTCGGAGGCGATGAATTCGGCGGCGCGCTCCTCGGCGTCGCCACCGATCTCGCCGATCAACACTACGCAGTCCGTCTCAGGATCAGCTTCGAACGCGGCCAGGGCTTCGATGTGGGTGGTGCCCACGACCGGGTCCCCGCCGATTCCCACGGCGGTCGAAAAGCCGATGTCCCGCAACTCGAACATCATCTGATAAGTCAGGGTGCCGGATTTCGACACCAGCCCGATCGGGCCGCGGCCCGCGATCGTGGCGGGAATGATTCCCACGTCGGACCTCCCGGGGCTGATCAGACCAGGGCAATTGGGGCCGATCAGTCGGGTCCGACCGCGTCCTTGTGCGTAGCTGAGGAACTCGACGGTGTCGGCCACCGGAATTCCTTCGGTGATCACCACCACGAGGTCCAGCTCGGCATCCACCGCCTCCAGCACCGCTCGCTTGGCGTGGGGGGCCGGGACGAAGATCACCGACACGTTGGCCGAGGTGGCGTCCCTGGCCTGGGCCACCGAATCGAACACGGGAACCGGGCGTTCCTCGAAGGTGATCGCGTGCCCGCCCTTGCCGGGGGTGACCCCGCCGACGATCCGCGTCCCTGAGGCGATCATCCGCCGCGCGTGCTTCTTGCCCTCGGAGCCGGTCATCCCCTGGACGATCACCTTGGAGGTCTGATCAAGCCAGATCGACATTGCTCTCCTTCACCACGATGGCCAACTCCGCCGCCCGACGGGCCGCCCCGTCCATGGTGTCCTCGAGCTGCACCAGCGGGTTGGCCGCTTCCAGCAGCATGTGCCGCCCGATGTCGACCGCGTTGCCGTCCAGCCGCACCACAATGGGTTTGGTGGCCCTGTCCCCCAACATCTCGAGGGCGTCGATGATGCCCTTGGCAACCTCGCTGCAAGCGGTGATACCGCCAAAGACGTTCACGAGCACAACCTTCACCTGCGCGTCAGCGATGATGATATCCAGGCCGTTGGCCATGACCTCGGCGGATGCACCACCGCCGATGTCGAGGAAGTTGGCCGGACGAGGCCTGCCCGGCAGGTCTTCACCCGCTTTGGCCACGACATCGAGGGTGCTCATCACCAAGCCTGCCCCGTTGCCGATCACGCCCACCGAACCGTCGAGCTTCACGTAGTTGAGGCGTTTGGCCCGTGCCCGCACCTCCAACGGGTCATCGCTGGCCTCGTCGACGTACCGTTTCCACTCGGGGTGACGGAAACTGGCGTTGGCGTCGAGGGTGATCTTGGCGTCGAGTGCGACAATCCGACCGTCTCTGGTCTTCACTAGGGGGTTCACCTCAACCAGGGTGGCGTCGTTGGCGCGAAACACCTCACCGAGCCTGACCAGAACCGCAGCGACCGCCGCACGGTCTGCCTCCGCGAATCCGGCAGCGGCCACGATCTCAGCCGCCTTCGGCTGATCGAGGCCCCGCCAGGGGTCAACGGGCATCCGTACCAACGCGCCAGGACGTTCTCTGGCGAGGGTCTCGATGTCCATGCCGCCCTCGACGCTGCACATCGCCAGATAGCCGCGCGAAGCGCGGTCGAGCAACACCGAAAAGTAGTACTCGGCGGCGATGTCCGCCCCTTCGGCCACCATGACCGTCCGCACAGTGTGGCCGGCGATGTTCATGCCGAGGATCTCAGCAGCCCGAGCTTGGGCCTCTGCCGGTGAACGTGCCAGCTTCACTCCCCCTGCCCGGCCGCGCCCCCCGGTCTTGACCTGAGCCTTGATCACCACGACGTCCGTCCCGAGCTGCTCCGCCGCGAGCCGGGCCTGATCGGGTGTCGTCGCGGTGATCCCTCTCAGGACAGGCACCCCATGGCTCTCGAACAGCTCACGAGCCTCATACTCGAAAAGGTCCACCGCCAGACTCCGATCTCACCGTCGCACGGTCGGGCAGGTCCCATCGGTCTGCCGGGTACGTTTTCAGCCTAGCCGGGCCGACCTGGGCCGGCAGCCGCGCCTCCCGCGGGATGAAAGATGGGCCAATTCTGAGAAACATCCTGAGAAATGCTAAGCTATCTTCAGCTTGAGGACTCGAGCCACCCGCAACAGCTGAATGCTTCGACAGGAGTTTCGTGAAGATCCACGCACCGCGCGCTGACAAGCGCCGACGTGCCGTCACTGAGGATTCGTCCAGCACCGGCGAGAGCGCGGGAGGCCAGCCCGAGGCAGGCCAAAGCCCCTGGCGACGCGGCCTTACCCTCGCCGCTGTCTCAGGAATTGGGATCCTTACTCTCAGCTTGTTCGGTGCCTCAGCGGCCACGTCGCCCAGTCTCGCCTTCGCGGACCAAGGCCCGATCGGCACCGCCGGGATCGCCGAGGACCGCGTGGGCTCAACCAGCCGGAGCGACGATCGCCCCGCGTTGTCCGTTGCCGAACTCGCCCGGGTGCGCGCACAGGTGATCGCCACGGCGTCCGAGAAGATCGAAGCTGGCCAGGAACAGGCCGCCCTGGAGGCTCGGCAGGTCGAACTGGGCGAGGCCGCGGTGTCGGTCACCGCGGAGGCCGACCGACTGCGCAACCTGACCAAGTTCGTCTGGCCCACCAAGGGCGGCGTCAGTTCGGTGTACGGCATGCGGCTGCACCCGATCCTGAACTACTACCGGATGCACGACGGCGACGACATCGGCGGCACCTGCGGCCAGCCGATCTGGGCAGCCCAGTCCGGCACCGTGGTGAAGGCCGCGATGGGCTACAACGGCGGCTCCGGGAACAACGTCCGGATCAACCACGGCGACATCAACGGGGACAATGTCCAGACCGGCTACCTGCACATGCTCGACTTCAGCGTGAAGGTCGGCGACAAGATCAACAAGGGCGACGTGATCGGCCACGTCGGCAGCACGGGGCTCTCCACCGCCTGCCACCTGCACTTCTCGGCCTACGTCAACGGGAGCGGCAGCAACCCGATGCGGTTCATCGGCTGGAACACCAAGGACTGAGCTACAGCTTCTCCATCGGAGCGTGCTTCAGCGACAGTCGTTTGACGCCGGTCGAGCCGAAGTCGACGTCCGCCTTGGCGGCGTCCCCGTGGCCTGACGTAGCGATGACACGCCCCATGCCGAACGTCGTGTGCAGCACCCGATCTCCCACCGCCACCGACGGAACGGTCTTGATCGCTGGCTTCGAGCCGTAGCTGACCGTGTTGCGCCAGGATTCCTCGGTGCGCGAGGCGGACGACGATGCCCACGCCGTGCGGGCGACTCCCAGTCGACGCCAGTCGATCAGGTGGGCCGGGATCTCGTCGGTGAAGCGGCTCGCCGGGTTGTACTGCGGAGTACCCCAGGCCGACCGGACGGTGGCCCGGGTCAGGTACAACCGCTGCCGCGCCCTGGTGATCCCCACGTAGGCGAGTCGACGCTCCTCCTCGAGTTCCGCCTTGTCGGTCATCGCCCGCTGGTGCGGGAAGATGCCGTCCTCGAACCCGGTCAGGAAGACCGTGCTGAATTCCAAGCCCTTGGCGGTATGCAGGGTCATCAGAGTGACAACGCCGCCGGATTCCGAATCCGGGTCAGGGAGCTGATCGGAATCGGCGACCAGCGCGATCCGTTCCAGGAAGGCCGGTAGGGAATCGTCCGGCTCCGGGGCTCCGGCGGCCAACTCGCCGCCATCGGGTAGCAGGTCGACAGCGTGAGCGGCGGCGACGAACTCGCCCGCGACGCTGACCAGTTCGACGAGGTTCTCCACCCGGGTCTGGTCCTGGGGATCGGTCGATCGGTCCAGTTCCGCGAGATACCCCGACGCCTGCAAGACCGACGTCAGGATCTGGTCCGCAGCCAATTGTTGTTCGACCATCGCCCGGTGGGCCTCCATGAGGGACACGAATCCCTGGATCTGCTTGGCGGACCGGGCCACCACCCCCGGGACCTCCGCGACCCGCTGCAGGGCGGCGTAGAAGCTGATGCCTTCGGAGGCGGCGAACGCCTCCACCGCAGCTTCCGCTCGATCCCCGATCCCCCGTTTGGGCACATTGAGGACGCGTCGGATCGAGACATCGTCGCTGGGGTTGGCGATCCCCCGCAGATACGAGATGGCGTCACGGACCTCCCGCCGCTCGTAGAACCGGACGCCTCCTACCACGCGATACGGCATGCCGACCCTGATGAACACCTCCTCGAAGGCTCTCGACTGGGCGTTGGTGCGGTAGAAGACCGCGACCTCGCCGGGTTTGGAGGCGCCGGCGTCGGTGAGCCTGTCGATCTCTTCGGCGACGAACTGGGCCTCGTCGTGCTCGGTGTCGGCGACGTAACCGACGAGCAGGTCACCGTCGCCAGCGTCCGACCACAACCGCTTCGCCGGGCGCCCCGGATTTCGCGTGATCACAGCGTTCGCGGCGTTCAGAATGTTCTGCGTCGAGCGGTAGTTCTGTTCCAGCACGATCGTCTCGGCACCGGGGAAGTCCGATTCGAAGTCGAGAATGTTGCGGATGGTCGCCCCCCTGAAGGCGTAGATCGACTGGTCGGAATCGCCCACCACCATGAGCTCCGGCGCCTCGACCGCCGGCACTCCCTCAGTCGCCGGCTGCACCCCACACAGCTCCCGAACCAGGGCGTACTGCGCATGGTTGGTGTCCTGATACTCGTCGACCAGAACATGACGGAACCGCCGACGGTACTGCTCGAGCAGGTCGGGGAAGGCCTGCAGTAGGTGCACGGTGGTCATGATCAGGTCATCGAAGTCCAGCGCGTTCGCGGCGACCAGGCGACGCTGGTATTGCGAGTAGGCGTCGGCGTACACCACCTCGTTCGGGGTCGCCGCCGTGGATCGCGCGGTCTCGTGGTCGATCAGGTCGTTCTTGCAGTTCGAGACCCAGTTCAGGACCGCCCGCACCGGGTAGCGCTTGGGATCCAGGTCGAGCTCCCGCAGCACGAGGTGCATCAGACGCTTGGAGTCGGTGTCGTCGTAGATGGAGAACGACCGCGACAGGCCGAACCGGGAAACCTCGGCCCGGAGGATCCGGACACACGCCGAATGGAAGGTCGATACCCACATCAGCTTCGCCCGGTTGCCCACCAGATCGACGACGCGGTGCCGCATCTCGGCGGCAGCCTTGTTGGTGAAGGTGATCGCCAGGACGGAACCCGGGTGAACGTCCCGCTGGCTGACCAGGTGCGCGATCCGACGGGTGAGAACTCTCGTCTTTCCCGAGCCGGCACCCGCGACCACGAGGACGGGGCTCCCGGCGTGCAGCACCGCAGCACGCTGCGGGGGATTCAGGTCTGCCAGCAACTCAGCTTCTCTGACCCGCTTGCGATCCTCGGCGGTCGGCCGCTTCACGACCTCGCCGCTGGCCGGCCGGGCGACGGCCGGGGGGGCGTCGCTGTCGGTGAAGAGGTCGGGAAACAGGGTGTCAGACATAGCTGACCCAGCCTACTTCTCCGGGCCGTCAGAGCATTCGTGACTCGCGCCAGGGGGAGGCTCGGGGCGAACCTCAGGGGGCAGCCAGGGTGGCCTAACCTCCCTGCGGCGTTGCCTCAGCCGAAGTCGCGCCTACCGTTGAGTCATGTCATTCATTGCATGGATCATCATGGGCCTGGTCGCAGGCACCGTCGCCAAGTCCATTCTCAAGGAAAGCGGCGGCTGGATCTCCAGTCTCGTCACCGGCGTCATCGGTGCCAGCGTGGGCGGCTGGATCGGGTCGGCGCTCTTCAACGAGGGCGTCGGGAGCTTCTTCTCCCCTTGGTCGTGGCTGCTCGCGATCGGCGGTTCCGTCCTCGTCCTGTGGCTTTACGGCCTGCTCACCCGTCGGAAGTAGACCCCATCAGACCAGCAGGCCCGGCGCTCCCCTCTGGCCTGGCCTGCTTACTTTCTGCCCGCCCGCCCGTCGGCCTAAACGAGCTTGCGATCAGTGGCCCAACGGGTGAGCTGATGCCGGTTGGAGAGCTGGAGCTTGCGTAGCACGCTGGAAACGTGGGTCTCGACCGTCTTGATCGAGATGAACAACTCTCGGGCGATCTCTTTGTACGCGTAGCCCCGCGCGATCAGGCGCAACACCTCCCGCTCCCGCTGCGACAGCCGATCGAGATCCTCGTCGATACTGGCCACGTCGATGGCGCCGGAGAATGCGTCGAGCACGAAGCCCGCCAGTCTCGGCGAGAACACGGCGTCACCCTCGGCGACGCGCCCAATCGCCTCCACCAGTTCGTCCGCGGAGATCGACTTGGTCACGTAGCCCCGCGCGCCGGCACGGATGACCCCGATGACGTCCTGGGCGGCGTCCGAAACGCTGAGGGCCAGGAACCTCACCTCTGGCTCGACCGCGAGCACCTGCTTGAGGACTTCGGTTCCGCCGCCGCCAGGCAGATGGACGTCAAGCAGGACGACGTCCGGGACTCCGGCCAGGATCGCCGCCACGGCGCTCGGGACATCCTCGGCCTCTGCGATGACATGGACCCGCCCCCCGATGTCGTGACGGACCCCGCTGCGGAACATGGCGTGATCATCCACGACCACCACCCTCCAGGCCGCGGATGCGGGGCCGCCAGCCGTCGCTCCTTCGGGCACGGAGGAATCTAGCGGGGTGGAATTCATCGGGGTGGAATTCATCGGGGCATCTCCAGTCTGACCTCGCTGCCCTGACCAGGGCGCGTACGAATTATCGCCTGACCGCCGGCGCGTTTCACCCGCTCGATGATGGAACCCCGCACGCCCATCCGGTCAGGATCGATGTTATCCAGGTCGAAGCCGGAGCCCCGATCACGGATGAAGACGCTGACGAGATCGGGGTCGGCCTCGGCGTAGACGTCCACCCGTGCCGCTCCCGAATGACGCGCAGCATTCACCATGGCCTCCCGTGCCGCCCAGACCAGCGCGCTGAGATCCGGGGTCAGGTCGCAATCGCCCACGGTGACCAAATCGACGTCTATCCCGTGATCGGTTTCGATGTCGAGCGCCGCCAACGAAAGAGCCTGCACCAAAGTCGACTCCTGGGCGGTCTCCCCATACAGCCAGCGGCGCAGCTCGCGTTCCTGCCGGCGCGCCAGGGCGACCACAGCGCGCGGGTCCGCGGCACGGCGTTGGATCAGCGCCAGCGTCTGCAACACCGAGTCGTGCAGGTGGGCAGCCATGTCGGCCCTGGCGTCGGCCACCAGCTTGTCGTCGCGGGCTTCGGCAAGAATCTGGCGCACCCGAAGGATCCACGGCAGGGCGGCCAACCCCAGCGCGACAGTGCCGCCCCCCAGCGCCACCAGCAGGCGTCCCACCTCACCCAGCGCACTCTGGCTGGCCATCACCAGGGCCACCGAAACCCCCAGTGCCGCCAGTCCCGCCACGACCGCGACCAGGGTCGTCCAGTGGGCCAGCAGCGGTCCGAGCCAGCGACGCACCCCGTTGTCACGACGAACTTCGCGGG
>JBAVKY010000482.1:0-1583 GCA_049688555.1 Propionicimonas sp. | reverse complement strand
CCGCGTCACTGCTTGGAGCGCTGTCGATCGCGGCCTGCATCGCTGCGGCGAACGATTCCACTCCCCCGGATGCCGAACTCCCACCGGCACCCTTCGCGGCGGTGTCCCAGCGGTGCTGAAGCGCCGGTGCGCTCAGGTCCTTGCCCAGCTTCCCGCCAGAGAACCGCACCGGGTCGCCCGCGGCGTTCACGTAGTCCGGGTTGTGGAACGTCACCCCCAAGTAGGTCCCCGCGCGTCGCTCCGACGGGCGGGTGAACGCGGCCACGATGCCCTCACCGGCAAGTTCGGCCACGAGCTCCTCAGCGCTACCAACGCGCAACACCGCAGAACGAACCGCGGCCGCCAAAGCCTCCCTGGTCGTCGCCGACTTGCCGGCGCGTGCGGCGCGTTCCCGCTCAGCACGGGTGGGCAACTTATGTCCGGCGCCAGACGCTGTCCCGGTTCGGGTCAGACCCCACCTCGACTCGCACTCGTTGGCGACCTGGCGCAGCATCGCGAAGTCACTCTTCGCGCCTCTCCCACCGACGAAGGTTCGCAGTTTCGTGCGCCCCAACTCGTCCACCCCGGCAAGCGCGGCAACGATGTGGATGTGGTCATCCCCGCCGGTGGACAACCCGTGGCGGACCGCGACCCAACGCACCGCCCCCCGCTTGTCGTCCTCCAACCCGGCGGCTTCGACCATCTCCTGGGCAACCTGCGCCCACTTCCAGTCATCCAGCGACCCGTCCTTGGGATGCAGTGCGACAACGGTGTGCCAGATGGTGTCCTTACGCCCGCACACACCCAGGTGCTTCAGATCCACGTTCAGCGCATCGGACAGCGACCTGACATCGAAGTCCCCGCCGTCGGCCACCGCGGGCTGACGACCGGCCACATCACCGTCCCAGCAGGCAACCACATGCTGATCGGTGTGCTCGTTGTGCTTGCCCGGACCGAACAGATATGCCAGCAGACCGCCGGCCCGCGCACCCCGAGCAACCTTGGTAATCACCGACCACTCCGGCGGATCTCAACCAACATCTCATCGACCAACGCCTGCGATTCCCGCGACAAGTCCGCGAGCACCGCGATGACCCGCTCAAGCTCCGAACTCCCCGGCTCCTTGCCTCTGTTCACCTTCGCCGCGACCTGATTCAGGTTCACCCCGATCCGACGCAGCTCACGGTTCAACCTGCGTAACTCCCCGTACTGCTGACCTGAGATCAGCGGCGCATCAGCAGCCGCATCCGCAGCAACCTCAGCCAACCAGGAACCCACCGTCAGACCCACCTTGTCCGCAGCCGAATCCAGCGCCGCCAACTCCCGCTCCCCAACCCGGGCACGCACGATGTGAGCACGCGGAGCCTGCGCGTGCGCCCGGTAATGGCGCACCCGACGCTCGGAGTCTCCGGCCGCATCCGCGGCGCTGCTGCTGGTCGGTCCCGCAGTGCCGTCCCTGCCCGCATCGGTGCTGGTTCTGGTCGCGTCCGCGGCGCCGTCATCGGCCGGGGCCGCGGTGCTGGTATCGGCCGCGTCCGCGGTGCCGCTGCTGGTGTTGATCTGCTCGCCCACGAGCGCCATCCTCACACCCCCCGGTGGGAGAT
>JBAVKY010000481.1:0-2371 GCA_049688555.1 Propionicimonas sp. | reverse complement strand
TCGGGATGCTGGCCGCGGGCAACTCCGTGGTGTTCAGCCCGCACCCGCGAGCCACGAAGATCACCCATTGGCTGATCCGTGAGATCAACCGGGCGCTGGCCGAGGTCGGCGCGCCGCCGAACCTGGTGGTCACGGTGGCTGAGCCTTCGATCGAGAACACCAACGCGATGATGTCCCACAAGCTGGTGCGGCTGTTGGTCGCCACCGGCGGCCCCGCGATCGTCAAGGCCGTGCTGTCCAGCGGCAAGAAGGCGATCGGTGCGGGTGCGGGCAACCCGCCGGCGCTGGTCGATTCGACCGCGAACATCGAGAAGGCGGCGAAAGACATCGTCGACGGCGCGAGCTTCGACAACAACCTGCCGTGCACCTCGGAGAAGGAGGTGCTGGCCGTCGCGAGCATCGCCGACCTGCTCAAGTTCGAGATGGCCAAGAACGGGGCCCACGAACTTCGCGACCCGGCACTGATCGCCAAGCTCGAGGCCCTGGTGGTCAACGGCCGCCACGCCGCGACCGACTGGATCGGCAAGGATGCCCGCCTGCTGCTTGAGGCGATCGGTGTCGCGGCTCCCGCCGGCACGCGGCTGATCATCGCCGAGGTGCCGTTCGATCACCCGTTCGTGCGGGTGGAGCTGATGATGCCTGTCCTGCCGATCGTCCGGGTGAAGGACGTCGACGAGGGCATGGACCTGGCCGTGATCGCCGAGCACGGGAACCGGCACACCGCGATCATGCACTCCTCGGACGTGAACGCCTTGACCAGGATGGCCAAGCGGATCCAGACCACGATCTTCGTCAAGAACGGGCCGTCCTACGCCGGCATCGGGATCGGCGGCGAGGGCTACGGTTCCTTCACCATCGCCGGCCCCACCGGCGAGGGTCTCACCTCGGCGCGCAGCTTCGCGCGACGGCGGCGCTGCGTTCTGGTGGGCGGGCTCAACGTTCGCTGAGGTGCAGCGTCCGCCAAGGTTCGACGTACGTAGCGGTTCAGCCGGCCAGGAGGGTTGGGCCCATCCACTCGCGGACGGTCGAGGGCGCCACCCCCTCGGCCAACCACAGTGCGGCCGCGGTGTGCCGCAGGTCGTTCAATCGCCGGCCGTGCCCGGTCTCGGTCCAGTTGAGCCGCCGCAGCACCGCTCGCCGCTCCAACGGTGAGCCAAGGCTGGTGGTGAACAGCAATTCCCGGGCGTCCCGGCCGGCCACCAGCCGCCGGACGACGAGCCGGACGCGGGGGGCCAGCGGCACCAGGCGCACCCGGCACTCCGGCAGCCGCCGCAGGCCACCGGCTTCGCTGGCGGACTTGTCCACCAGCAGCCGATCGGCCTCGGCGTCGGCGACGGTGACCACTCGGGCCTCGCTCCAGCGCAGCCCGGTGCGGGCCAGCACCAGCATCACGTCGCCAAGAATGGGGGAGTAGCCCGACCACTCCGCCCAGGCGCTCTCAAGCTCGGTGGCGCTGAACGGACGGACCGGTTGTCCAGGGACACACATCGTCGTCATCCTTCTGCTGCACCACGGATGACGGGCTTGGGGTCCGCCTCCCGTGGGTCGCGACAGCGGGTAAGGGCTGAGCCGCTCGGCGTAGAATTCCGACTCGCCGGATTCGTTCCGGCTCACGGTTGCGCGTCAGTGCCGGTCTCTCACCGGCTTCCCTCCGCAGGGCGGAATAACCCCTTCAGGCTACTCCTGACGGAGCCTGCGGCGGCCTCCGCGCACGAAGTGACCCGTGCAGAACTCGGGCATTTCCAGAGGAGTCTCTGGGCTCTCCCGGCGAGGTCTCGCGAGCCGCTTGTCCTTGTCGGTATCTCGCCGATATTCCAGTGGACGCCCGCCATTTCTCCCATGTGGTGGGCGCCGGTTTTCCGTCCTTGTCTCGCCGGTCCCTCTCCGAGGCCGATCTGGTGCGAGCGGCGCTCGACGAGCCGTCGGGTGTTGGGGCGCCGACAGTGTGCCCTATTGCCCCATGGCCTGTAGCGAGACCACAGCGGTATCCGGCTCGGGCGTGGTTGAGCCGACGGGAGAGCCGAACAGCACGGCGAACAGCAGGGAGACGGCCATGACTGCGGTCGCTGCCTTGGTGTTGACGGTTGTTCCTGAGGTGGTGTTCATGATTCCTCCTGTGCGAATAGGCATGGCAAGGCCTGCCGTTGGTGGTGTGCGGTGCTGGGGTAACCCGTGAGACGAGTGAGCGGTGGCGATCAGCCGCGGGTCCGGCCGATCGCCTCGGACAATCGATCGGCGACAGCCATGACTTGGGCTGCGAGTTCTTCGATGGTGCCCTCGTGGATTCGCTGGACGGGGCCGCCGATGCCGATGCAGCCGATCGGGGGGCCGCCGCGGCCCTCGAAGACCGGTGCCGAGATGCCGCAGCCGC
>JBAVKY010000480.1:0-3478 GCA_049688555.1 Propionicimonas sp. | reverse complement strand
CAGCAGATGTTGACGCGCTCATCGTTCCCGAGGAGCAAGTTCTGGAGGCGGCCCGTGAGATTGCCGCTGAGCGGGGAATCCGTTCCGCCTGGCTGAACTCGGCCGTGCGCCCCTACATACCGCCGCTGTCAGGCGCCCTGCAGCCGCCCGCGAAACCGGGACTGGAGGTCCGGACCGCCCCCGATGACCACCTGCTGGCGATGAAGATCGTCGCAGCCCGAGGTCAGCGCGACATGCGCGACATCATCCCGTTGGCTCAGCGGTTGGGCGTGTCTGAGGCGACCGATCTCGTTGACCTGGTGATCAAGGTGTACGGAGAGGACGCCATCGAGCACGTCCACGGAGGGCGGGCCGACCTGCTTCTGAACTGCGCTGCTGTGGAGCGGGTCCTCCGCCGCAGCGACATCAGACCCTGAGCTGATCATCGTCGCGCAGATGACGTCGACTCGAGAGGTGAGCGACAGGCACGAGTGTCACGGTTCGGCTCGGTCCGGTGCGTACGCGTCGACCGTGAGTTAGGGAAACGCTGATCATCGGCGCTACCCCGGTTCGGGTGGGGTTGTACGACGGTCGGAAGGTGCCGGACGGTGGCCCTGGACTTTTCGTTCCCGCCTTGCTGGCCCTGTTCAGGGCCTTCCGGCGGGTTTTGGGCAGGCTGTCGCCGGGCTACCCAGCCATGATTGCGTTTCTTGAGGCGGGCCTCGATCACGGTGGCTCGTGCAGTCATCAGGATGCTCGCTGAGGCCATGGCGACCTGGAGGTGGTGGAGGTTCTTGGCCAGGCCGCGGTAGCGGGTCTTGGTGAACCCGAAGTCCCGCTTCACGATCAAGAAGACGTGCTCGACCTTGGCGCGTACCGAGGCTTTCCTGGACTCGAGCTGCTGCTCGTGAGGGTGCATCGCCGTCAACGCGCCCTTGCGGGCAGCGACCCGCCACTCGACCGTGGATAGGTGCTCGTCATCCACGATCTCGGGTCGTTTCGCCACCCCCTGGTAGCCGGCGTCGGCCTACACGACCTGGTCATCGGCCCGGACGAGGTGGGTGATCTCGTCCAGGTGGTGCACGTTGGCCGCGCTCACGCTCACCGAGTGGGGTCACCATGGACACCTACTCCCACATGCTGGAGGGGGTCGGGCGACGTGCAGCGGAGGCTGCCATGGGCCTCGTCCCCAGGGCGAACGCGCCTGTGCGGACCCCTGCGGCATACCTCTGGCGGCGGATTCACCGATACCTCTGTGACCATTTCGTGACCGCATTGGCCCAGAATCGCGAGAAGAGGCACTCGCCGGACCTCGGTAAGTGCCTCTCACTACGCCTTTTACGTCGGGCTGACAGGATTTGAATAAGAGCCGAAACGCGGTCTGACTAGGGCTAACATGCCTCTGACTTGCGGTTCTATTTATGCTGAGGTATGCAGGAGTGGGCTATTCAAGGCTGTTTATCACGCGCCTTGTAACATGCACGTTCCACGCCTATTCTCTGGTTTTCGACAGACAGAATTCTGCGTTGGCAGCCCTCGGCCCACCCGGGCATGGGCAAACCATAGTCCATCGGCCGAGCGTGGATCCCGACCACCGCAACCTGTCAGTCCTGGCAGATCGTTGTTCCACGCAATACCTGCTGACAAGGGGAGATGAACAGAGGATGACAGGACAGAGCGCCGCCAGGAGGACTGAGAATGTTGTCCAGCTCAGGGCCGTCGAGGCTCCTCGAGCACGACCCGCACGATCGCACAGTCGCCGGATCTTCGGCAACGTGTCGAAGCTCCCCTCAGGCAGATGGCGGGCCCGCTATCCGGACCCCTCCTACCGCGGCCCTGACCGAGCCCCATGGGTCAACGCTCCGACCACCTTCTTGACGAAGGGGGACGCCAACGCGTGGGTGTCAGCGCGCGAGGCTGAGATCATCGAGCACCGTTGGCGACCCGCTCCCCCACCCGCGCGACCGGCCCAGACCTTCGCCGACTACTCGGCCCGCTGGCTCGCCGGACGCGAACTGAAGCCGTCCACCATCCGCGAGTACACCGGCATGATGAAGCACCTGGTTGCGGCGTTCGGCAAACGATACGTCGACGAGATCGCCGGAGCCGACATCCGAGAGTGGTACGCCACCCTGGACCGGACGAAGCCGGCAGCGAGAGCGCATCTGTACGCGCTCCTCCACAACGTGTTGAACGGTGCAGTGGAGGACGAACTCATCGACGTCAACCCGTGCCGCATCCGAGCAGCCGGCGCCACGAAACGCCTACGCAAGATCCAGCCCGCAACTCTGGCCCAGCTCGCGAACCTCGTCGCTGAGCTGCCGGACCGCTATCGCGTTCTAATTCTCACGGCGGCCTGGTGCGCGCTGCGCTTCGGAGAACTCACCGAACTCCGACGGCATGACATCGAGCTGGCTGACGACGACGGCGCGGCCTGGCTGCACATACGCCGAGCTGTCACCTGGCCCACGGCGCACACTCCGGTGGTGTCGACACCGAAGTCGGACGCCGGCATCCGGGACGTGGCCATCCCACCCCACCTCGTGCCGCTCATCCGGGCTCACATCGAGCGCTACGCGGTACCAGGCCCTGACGGACTGGTGTTCCCCAACACTGAGGGCAGCCACATGCACCACGGCAGCATGTACAAGGTCTTCAGGCGAGCGCGCAAGGCGATCGGCCGATCCGATCTGCGCTTCCACGACCTCCGCCATACCGGCGCAACCATGGCCGCTCAGGCCGGCGCCACCATGCGGGAGCTGATGGACCGCCTCGGCCACTCGACGCCGCAAGCGGCCCTGATCTACCAGCACGCCGCGGCAGATCGTCAGGCCGATCTTGCTGTTCGTTTGTCCGCAATGGCCGCAGGCGAGCTTCAGTGACGCCACTCATAGCCACGTGGAATGATCGCTCTTGTGCGATCATGCCGAGCTTGGGGTCGTGCTCGTCGACGGCGCACGTCCGGCGAGTAGCGCGACTGAGGACCGTAATGGAGGACGTCAGGAAGACGTGTGCTCCTGTGGCCTCGGAGCGTCGCGGTGAGATCGAACAGTGCCTCGCACTCGGACAGCAGATTTACGAACTTCGCACCGAAGCCGGCCTCAGCCAACGCGAGCTGGCAGCACGGATGGACACGACGCAATCGGTGATCTCCCGCCACGAGGATGGCGGCGGCGCACGCAACCGCATCGACACCCTCGCCCGTGTAGCCGTCGCCCTTGGACGCCACCTAGTGCTGTCCTTCCCAGAACCTGTCCCAACCGAGATGAAGGAAGCCGTCCAGGTCGCTTGACGCCGTTGGAGCTCCGCCCGTGAAGCGCACAAAGGCGGCGTCTGATGGTCGAGTCCTCGCGATCTATTGGGCCGCCTCGCGCACTCGACGCCCCAGGCCGCGATGAACCATCCAAGCGCAGGCCCACCGACAACCGAACTTGCTACTCGGCCCTCCGAAATGGCTTCGTCGAAGCTCAGCTACCCCTCCAACGTCGTAGCCCAAGTG
>JBAVKY010000479.1:0-18764 GCA_049688555.1 Propionicimonas sp. | reverse complement strand
CGCGTTGATCATGGGCCGCTGGCACCCGATCTGGGCGACGGTGATGGCGCTGTTCTTCGGGTTCGTGACTCAGATGGCCTCGCAGCTGCAGACCCTGTCAACCCCGGTGCCGAGCCAGTTCCTGCTCATGCTGCCGTACGTGGCCACGATCATCGCCGTGGCCGGCCTGATCGGTAGGACGCGGGCGCCGGCGGCCGACGGCACCCCCTACGTGAAGTAGGCGCCGTGCCACCCATCGACTGGGACGACCTGCGAGCACGGGCGACGCAGGTCTGCGGACTGGCCTACGCCCCCTATTCCCGCTACCCGGTGGGGGCGGCCGCCCTGGTTGACGATGGACGGATCGTCGTCGGCTGCAATGTCGAGAACGCCGCCTACGGGGTGACTCTCTGCGCCGAGTGCGGGTTGATCAGCGACCTGGTGGCCGGAGGCGGGGGGGTCCTGCTGGCGTTCGCCTGCGTCAATGCCCTGGGGGAGGCGCTGATGCCGTGCGGCCGTTGTCGTCAGCTGCTGTGGGAGCACGGCGGGGCGGCCCTTCAGCTCGACACCCCCCAAGGAATCCGTCCGCTGGCCGAGTTGCTGCCCCAGGCTTTCGGCCCCGATGACCTCACCCACGTCACGGGAGACTCCGCATGACCCTCGATCTCGACCTGATTCGCCGGATGCCCAAGGTCACCTTGCACGATCACCTGGACGGTGGCCTGCGGCCGCAGACCATTCTGGAACTGGCCGGTGACGTCGGCCACGAGCTGCCGGCCGCTACCCCGGAGGCGTTGGCCGACTGGTTCTTCGAGGCTGCGGACTCCGGCTCGTTGGTGCGCTACCTGCAGACCTTCGACCACACCATCGCGGTGATGCAGACCGGGGCGCAGCTGCGCCGTGTCGCGCGTGAGTTCGTTGAGGATCAGGCCGCTGATGGCGTGATCTACGCCGAAGCGCGTTGGGCGCCGCAACAGCACCTGCGGGCGGGTCTCACGATGGCCCAAGCCGTCGAGGCGGTGCGCGACGGACTGGCCGATGGCATGGCGACGTGTGCCCAACGCGGCCACAGCATCACCGCCCGCCAGATCCTGACATCGATGCGACAGCTGGAGCCCACCCTCGACGTCGCCGAACTCGCGGTGGCCTACCGCAACGACTCGGTCTGCGGGTTCGACATCGCCGGTGCCGAGGACGGGTATCCGCCCAGCAAATTCGTGGCGGCTTTCGACTACCTGCGCCAACGCAACGTCGAATACACCATTCACGCCGGTGAGGCCTTCGGAGTCGCGTCGATCTGGCAGGCGCTGCAGCTGTGTGGGGCGTCCCGGCTCGGCCATGGCGTCCGGCTCGTGGAGGACATCATCCGGGGACCTAGTGGCTGGGAGCTGGGGGAGGTCGCCCGGTACGTGCGGGACCGGCGGATTCCGCTGGAGCTGTGCCCGTCCTCGAACCTGCAGACCGGGGTGTGCGCCACGATCGCCGAGCACCCGTTCGGCCTACTGTCGGACCTGAGGTTCCGGGTCACCGTGAACTGCGACAACCGGCTGATGAGTCGCACCACCCTGAGCCGCGAACTGCTACTGCTCGCCGAAGCCTTCGACTACGACGTGCCCGACCTTCGGCTGTTCACCGTCAATGCGGCCAAGAGTGCCTTCCACCCGTTCGACCAGCGCCGCGAGCTGATCAACGACGTCATCCTCCCCGGGTTTGGCGCACTGACCGGTTGAGCCGACCGGACCCTGCGGGGCCAACGCCCTAGGTGGCCAGCCAACGTTCAGGGATCCGTCACGTGATGTTGCCTGCCGTGTGACCGGGGCCGCCTACGGTCAAGGCATGGAAGCGGTTGCGAGCACTCCCCGGCCGCGTCGGGTGGCCGTGATCGCTGACACGGACAGCCGGTGGAAGTGGGGCATGCTGACAGCTCGGCAGTTGGCTGCCAGCGACAGCATCGACGCGTACCTGCTGGAAGGACCGGCAGAACCTAGTGAGCGGCAATGGGCCGCCGTTGATGTCGATCCCGCCGACGTCGTCCCGGTGCGTCTTGGCACCCTGGCGAAGGCGTTGGCACAGCGCCCCCCGGACGTGCTGGTGGTCGCATTGCCTGGTGGTGGGGCGCAGGCCGCCCTGCACGCCGTGCGGGCCGGATGGCCGAGCGGGCTCACGCGTCCCATCATGGTGGCGGGGTATGTCGGGGTCGTCTACGAGAAGGTGATCGAGGGGCTCCTGCTCCGCGGCGGGTACGACATCGTGCTCGCCAACAGCGCTCATGATGCGCGGCGCTTCCGACAGGTCTTCGACGGCGTCGGGATCGAGGCTGCCAGCATCGTGGAGACCACGCTTCCTTTCCTTGCCCCCCGCCACGAACGTCCGGCGGCGGCCGCCGCGGATCCCTTCACGCTGACTTTTGCTGGGCAGCCCGGGGTCCCGGGTTCCTACGCCCACCGCGGCTACCTCGTCGATCGGCTGATCGAGCACGCCGGACTGCACCCGCAGCGGTCGGTGCGAATCAAGTTGCGCAGCGTCCCGGGGGAGCGGGTGACCCACCCCGAGCCATACCCTTACGAAGCGATCCTGCGCCGTGCCGGGGAGCGGGTGCCGGCCAACGTCACCACGATGCTGGGCGACATGGGCGACGTTCTGGCGTCCACGGACCTGCTGGTGACAGTCTCGTCGACGGCAGCACTCGAAGCCATGCACCAGGGCGTTGCGACCGTCGTCCTGACCGACTTCGGAATCCGGGAATCCCTTGGTAACGCCCACTTCGTCGGTTCTGGATGCCTTGGCTCCTTCGACGACATCGACGACGGCTTCGCGCCGCTGGCTCACCCTGGTTGGGCGCGTGACCACGGTGTGGGAGTGGCTCCAGCGGCGGGGTTGGCCGACCGGGTGTCACTTTTGCTCGGGCGGGAACTTTCCCCGATCTCGCCCTATGCCAGCGTGCGACTCAGTCCGGTGTACCTACCCCGGCTGTTGGCCTCGTACGGTCTGGACCCCCGCGGCTATGACCTCGGCGCAGACCAGCACTTCGGCCGGGTCCGCCGCCAGGTGCGGGGTGCGATCCGCGGCACCGCCCGCAGTTTGTACCACTCGGGAGTATCGGTCGTCGCGCCGACTCTGCGAAAGCTCGGCTCGCTGTGAGGGCCAACCCTGGCGAAGTCAACCTTGAGCTCACCCTGGGCGAGGTCAACCCTGTGGAGGTCAACCCTGTGGAAGTCAACCCTGTGGAAGTCAACCCTGTGGAAGTCAACCCTGCGAATGCCGCGCACGTGGCAGCCCAATCCGGACAATCCCATTCTCCTGTGAGGTCGATCCTGTGAATCCCCACTCTGTGGAACTCCACCCGACTGCTGCCTACACGGCCTCGCGGCGGCAGCTCGCTACCGCGGACGTGGTCGCTGTGATCCCCGCTCGAGGGGGCTCGAAGGGGGTGCCGGGCAAGAACGTCACACTGGTCGGCGGTGTGGCACTGGTGGCCCGAGCAGTCCGCGCCTGCCTCGCGGCCGCGACGGTCACCACCGTCGTCGTCACCACCGATGACGAGGCCATCGCCTCGGTTGCCCGTCGCGAGGGCGCCATCGTCGTCCCCCGTCCGAAGGAATTGGCCGGTGACACCGCGAGCAGCGAGGAGGCCGTGATCCACGCGGTCGAGACTCTCTATGGGGATCGCCCTGGCGCGGTGGGTGTCGTCGTGCTTGTGCAGGCCACCAGTCCGTTCGTGACCGCCGCTGAGATCGACGACGTCGTGCTCTCCGTCCACGATGGCGCCGATACTGCTTTCACCGCCGCCGCGTTTCACGGCTTCGTGTGGCGCCCTGAGGCCGAAGGCGCCGTCGGGGTGAACCACGACTCCAGGCGCCGGGAGCGGCGTCAGGAGCGGACGGTCGAGTTCCTGGAGACCGGCGCGGCCTATGCGATGCGGGCTCGGAAGTTCCTCGCCACCGGTCACCGCTTCTTCGGCAGCATCAAGGCCGTCGAGACCGATCCCAAGCGCGTCCTCGAGATCGACGACCTTGCCGACCTGGAGCGCGCCCGTGCCCTCGCGGCGATCCTTGACGCGCCGCGACAGCTGCCCGGGCGTGGTGACATCGATGCTGTCGTGCTCGATTTCGACGGAACCCAGACCGATGATCGCGTCTGGCTCACCGCGGACGGAAGTGAGCAGGTTGCCGTCCACCGCGGAGACGGGTTGGGGATCGCTGCCCTGCGCCGGGCGGGCATCCCGGTGCTGATCCTCTCCACCGAGACCCACCCGGTGGTACGGGCGCGCGCCGACAAACTCGGTGTCGAGTGCCTGCACGGGGTCGAGCGTAAAGGAGACGCCCTCCGCGCCTGGTGCGCCGACAAGAGACTTGATCCCGCTCGGGTCTTGTACGCGGGCAACGACGCGAATGACCTGCCCTGTTTCGCCGAAGTGGGCTGGTCCGTCGCAGTCGCCTCGGCCCACGCTCCAGTCCGGGCGGCCGCCCGGCTCGTCACCTCCCTGCCCGGCGGGCAGGGAGCGGTCCGCGAGATCGCCTCGTGGATACTCGGAAAGGACCTCAGTTCATGACATCGGCAATCAACCCCCGGCTGCGGCGCCTCGGAGACCGCATCGTCGGTCCAGGCCAGCCTGTCTACATCACGGGTGAGATCGGCATCAACCACAACGGCGACCTGTCGACGGCGCTGGCCCTGATCGACGTCGCCAAGTCGGCCGGTCTGGACGCCGTCAAGTTCCAGAAGCGGACGCCGGAGATCTGCACCCCGCGCGACCAGTGGGCCCTCGAGCGTGACACCCCGTGGGGCCGGATGAGCTACATCGATTACCGCCACCGTGTGGAGTTTGGCGAGACCGAATACCGCATCATCGACGATCACTGCCGCGCCATCGGGATCGGCTGGTTCGCTTCGCCGTGGGATGTGCAAAGTGTGGAATTCCTGGCCGGCTTCAATGTCCCGGCGCACAAGGTGGCCTCGGCCTGTCTTACCGATGACGAACTCTTGCGTGCCATGCGCGCCACCGGCAAGACGGTCATCCTCTCCTCGGGAATGTCGACACCCGAGCAGATCCGCCACGCGGTCGAGGTTCTCGGCAGCCGCAACATCGTGTTGTGCCACGCCACCAGCACCTACCCGGCGGCCAAGGGTGAGCTCAACCTGCGAATGATCAACACGTTGATGGAGGAGTACCCGAACGTGCCGATCGGCTACTCCGGGCACGAGACCGGGCTGCAGACCACCGTCGCGGCGGTTGCCCTCGGTGCCGCTTTCGTGGAGCGCCACATCACGATGAACCGGACGATGTGGGGCTCCGACCAGGCGGCCTCGGTCGAACCGGGTGGTCTGACCAGGCTCGTCCGTGACATCCACGTCGTCGAGGCCGCCCTGGGGGACGGCGTGAAGCAGGTCTATCCCGGTGAGTACGCGGCGATGAAGAAGCTCCGGCGGGTGGGTGGCGCAGGCGCAGCAGCAGCCGTGGCGTGAGCCGTCAATCGGTTGCCTTGGTCGAAAGCCCGGCGCAGCTGCTGCATGCGATCGAGTGGTGCCACGCCAACGCTGCTTCCACCACCACGCTGATCGCCGTCCTCGCGCCGAAGGACGGCCACGGTCGGTCCCAGCTCCGCACGCTCGCCAGCCTGGCGCTCGCGGCCGGGATCACAGTCCGCTGGTTCGACCCTCGCAAGAGCCTTGCCGCGTCGGTGGCCGCCGTGGCGGCGTTGCGCAGGCAACTGCGTCACGCCCGTCGTTTGGTCGTCGGGGACCCGTCCTCGGGGCTGGTCCAGGCCATGTTGCCGTGTGCCGGTGCCCGCGATGTCGTCATCGTCGATGACGGTGCCTCGACCGTCGAATTCGCCGAGCACCTGGCCGCAGGGCGGCCGCTGACCCGCTGGAGCAATCATCAGGGCGGCATCGTCGATGGGTTGCGTTCGCGGATGGCCGCGCGCGCCCGGGATTTCTTCACTCCGTCCGCAAGTCGGTCGGTCGGGCTGTTCACCGTGATGCCGACCGTCGAAGTCCCAGGGCTCTGGGTGCAGCCGAACGGCTATGACTGGTCACGCACCCGCTTCGGAGCCCCCGACGTAGTGCCCGGGACCGACATCGTGGGGACATCCCTGGTGGAGACCGGGCTGGTCTGTGAAGTGAGCTATCTCGGGATCGTGACCGAGTTGGTCGGACGGCGCGCTACCGGGCACTACTACGCCCACCGGCGCGAGGACGATGGGAAGCTGCAACGCCTTTCTCAGGCGACTGGCTTGACCATCGTGCGACCCGCCCTTCCCCTGGAGCTGGAGCTGTGCGCCGGGGCCGTCGCGGAGCACTTGGTCTGCTTCCCCTCCTCCGTCGGGTTCACCCTGCCGGTCGTCCTGCGTCGCGTGCCGACGACGATCAGCGTCATCGAGGTGCCGGGAGACTGCCTGGACTCGCGGATCGACGATCGGGCGCGAGCCTTCCTGCAGAAGCTGCCTCACCTCGCCAACGAGCGCCTGACCCCGAAGCCGTGGGCGACTCAGGCCCAGGAAGTCACGCCTTGGGGGTGAAGACCGGCCAGATGCCGTTGAAGGTGATCACCATGCCGAACCCGTGGGCCACGATGTAGCCGATGCCCAGGGCGACGGCCAGCACCACGATGGAGAAGAGGATGTAGGCGATCGCCCGTCCCAGCGGGTGCGGTTTCGGCAGCGCACCCTCGGCGTGCAACGTCGCCTCCCCGCCCGTCCCCCAGGCCAGGGACCGCACCCCGAGCGCGAATAGTGCCGGCAGGCCAGCTCCGAGCAGCAGGCCGACCATCAGGACCTTCCAGGCCGCGTCGAGGGCGGCGATCAACTGGTTCATTGCGTCCCCCCCCTCAGACCGTGACCTTGGAGCGGGGTTCGCTCTTGTCCCAGTCATCATTGACATTGTGGTGACCGATCGGGTCACGCTTGGACTGCCACCACATCCACAGCGCCGCAGCGCACATGATGCCGAAGATGGCGAACGCTCCGGCCGCCCCGCCAATCAGGTGACCGATGAGCCACATCACTGCGCCCACCAGGCCTGCCAGCGGCAGCGTGGTCGCCCACGCCGCCAGCATCCTTCCGGCCACTCCCCAGCGAACCTGGGCGCCCTTTCTGCCCACGCCGGAGCCCAGGATCGATCCGGTGGCCACGTGCGTCGTCGACAGCGCGAAGCCGAGCTGGCTGGACGATAGGATCACCGCCGCGGAGGCGCTCTCGGCGGCCATCCCCTGGGGCGAGGAGATCTCGATCAGACCCTTGCCCATGGTGCGGATGATCCGCCAGCCGCCGAGATAAGTTCCCGCGGCGATCGCGACGGCACAGGAGACCTTGACCCACAGCGGCACCTCATGGGTCTGCGTCCAGTGGCCGGAGGCGATGAGCGCCAAGGTGATCACGCCCATCGTCTTCTGAGCGTCGTTGGTGCCGTGAGACAGTGAGACCAGCGAGGCGCTGCCGATCTGGCCCCAACGGAAACCGGCCTCGCGGTAGCGGGCAGCGACGCCCTCGGTGATCCGAAACACCAGCCGGGTGCCAACTGCCGCCACGATCAGCGCGATCGTCGGAGAGAGTAACCCGGGGAGGACCACTTTGCCGATCACCCCGTCGAGTTTGGTGCCTTCGCCGAACCACTTGACGCCATCGACTCCGAGCCCGGCGATGGTGGCACCGATCAGGCCGCCGAACAGGGCGTGCGACGAGCTTGAGGGCAGTCCCCACAGCCACGTCAGGAGGTTCCAGATGATCGCCCCCGCCAAGCCGGCCATCAGGATGAGCAGCAGCGCGAACCCGCCGTCAGCGGTCAACTCAGCCTTGGGGGTTCCGTCCGGATTCTGGATCCGGATCACGGCGTTGGTCACGGTGATGGCGACCTCGACCGACAGGAAGGCCCCGACGAGGTTGAGGATGGCGGACAGCAACACGGCCGCGCGCGGCGTCAGCGCTTTGGTGGCGATGGACGTGGCCATGGCGTTCGCCGTGTCATGGAACCCGTTGGTGAAATCGAAAGCCAGCGCGGTCACGACCACAAGGGCGAGGAGCATGAACTCGGGGGACACACCCTCATGGTAGGCCTCCGAGGGACCCGTGGGTACTTGGTAGGTTTCCTGGACCGTCACATTGTCGTCACCTGCTGTTAACGACGGATTCTGGCACTTCCCGGCTCCCGCTGGTCGCATCCCCGGCCAGTCTCCCCGCCGCCAGTCGGGCCATGACCCGGGGCCGGCCGGTCGGTGGGGTGCCCTAGGATTCGGGGCATGAGCTCTTCCATCCTCACCGCTGTGGCTTGGCCGTACGCCAACGGGCCGCGGCACATCGGACACGTGTCCGGCTTCGGCGTCCCTTCAGACGTCTTCTCCCGCTACATGCGGATGGCCGGCCACGACGTGCTGATGGTGTCCGGGACGGACGAGCACGGCACGCCGATCTCAGTCCAAGCCGACAATGAGGGTGTTTCCGCCCGGGAGTTGGCCGACAAGTACAACCAGGTGATCGTCGGCGACCTGCAGGGGCTCGGGTTGTCCTACGACCTGTTCACCCGCACCACGACCCTTAATCACTACCGGGTGGTCCAGGACATGTTCAGCTCGCTGTACCGCAACGGCTACGTGGTGCCGAAGACCCAGATGAGCGCGATCAGCCCGTCCACCGGCCGGACGCTGCCGGACCGCTACATCGAGGGCACCTGTCCGCTGTGCGGCTACGACGGTGCCCGCGGCGACCAGTGCGACAACTGCGGCAACCAACTCGACCCGATCGACCTGAGGAACCCCCGCTCGAAGATCAACGGCGAGGTGCCGGCGTTCGTGGAATCCGAGCAGTTCTTCCTCGATCTGCCCGGCGTGGCCGGCGCACTGGGCTCGTGGCTCAGCACGCGGACGGACTGGCGTCCGAACGTCCTGAAGTTCTCGGCCAACCTGCTCGATGACCTGCGGCCGCGCGCCATCACCCGCGATCTCGACTGGGGCGTGCCGGTGCCGCTGGACGGCTGGCGCGACGCTCCGATGAAGCGACTGTACGTCTGGTTCGATGCGGTCATCGGCTACCTCTCGGCCTCGGTGGAATGGTCCCGTCGGACGGGCGACCCCGACGCCTGGCAGAAGTGGTGGACCGATCCTGCCGCCGAGTCGTACTACTTCCTCGGCAAGGACAACATCGTCTTTCACTCGGTGATCTGGCCCGGCATCCTGCTGGGCCACAACGGCGAGGGTGACCGAGGCGGACAGCCCGGCACCTTCGGAAAGCTCAACCTGCCCACCGAGGTGGTCAGCAGCGAATACCTGACGATGAGCGGTTCGAAGCTGTCGACGTCGCGCAACACCGTCATCTACGTCGGCGACTTCCTGCGCGAGTTCGGGCCCGATGCGCTGCGCTACTTCATCTCGGTGGCCGGCCCGGAGAACCAGGACACCGACTTCACCTGGGACGAGTTCGTGCGCCGCACCAACTTCGAACTCGCCAACGAGTGGGGCAACCTGGTCAACCGGTCGGTCGCCATGGCGCACAAGAACGTCGGGGCGATCCCCCAGGCCCACGTGCCCGCGGACGTCGACGCGGCCCTGCTCGCGGCGTCGCGGCAGTCGTTTGACACGGTCGGGGCCTTGCTGCGGCGGTGCAAGCTCAAGCAGGCCATCAGTGAGGCGATGCGGGTTGCCGGGCTTGCCAACAAGTACCTGTCGGAAACCGAACCGTGGAAACTGAAGGACGATCCGGCGCGTCGCGACACGGTGCTGCACACCGCCCTGCAGGTCGTCTCGGACGTGAACACACTGCTCACCCCGTTCCTGCCGCACGCGGCCCAGAAGGTGCATGAAGCCCTCGGCGGAACCGGAATCTGGGCGGCGCAGCCCGAGATCCGCCTGGTGAATGAAGACGGCGGTCCCGACTACCCGGTGCTGCAAGGGGACTATGTCTCGCAGCAGGCGGTCTGGGCCTCGCGTCCGATCCAGCCCGGGGTGCCGCTGGCCAAGCCGTCCCCACTGTTCGCCAAGCTGGACGAGAACCTGGGCCAGACCGGCCCGGAGTGGGCGCCTGTCGCTTGAGGTGGTCGCCGCGGGACGCCCCCCGAGCGGCTTCGTCCCCTGTTCGCAAGGCCTGGCCCGCTACGGGGACTCCTTCGGGGTCAGGGCGAGCAGGGCTTGGCGCATCGACAGCGCCCGGAAGCCGGCCGCCACCGCCTTGCGCCTCAGGCCGGGCTGGGCACGGCACAGGGCCAGCCCGCGGCGCAACAGGATCCACGGCGGCTTGCGTCTCCCGGCCAGGTCACGACGCAACCTGAGCAGGAACACCAGTGGCGCTGGACGGTCGAGGTAGATTCCCTCGGGGCTCAGGCCGGCGCCCCTGCAGGTGGCCAGGAACTCGATCGCGAAGATGCCCTCGGCGGTGAGGCACTCGGCGTCGTCGAGCCGCACCAGATGGCTGCCGGTTCGCCGGCTCTGCGAAATGGAGTACGCCGGAACCTCGACCTCGCCACTGGCCAGTAACTGACGCAGGGCGTCCACCGCGCCAGCGGCGTCCCACGAACGGGGATCGTCCCAGTCCGTGATGCCGAGCGCGGTTTGGGGCATCCCGGCATGGTCAGCCTCGAAATAGAAGTCGTCGAGCCTGAGCGACGAGCACCCCATGGCGCGAGTCAAGCGCGACTTGCCGCTGCCGGAGGGGCCAGCGATGAGCACCAGCCGCACAGGGCGCGGCGTCACAGGCCCAGGGCTGCGGTCATGTCGGCGCGAGCCTCGGCCATGAGCTGGTTCGCTCGGACCTTCGCCATCGACAGCTGCTGGCTCTCCTCGACGGTGAGCTTCACCTGCAGATAGCACTTGAGCTTCGGTTCGGTGCCGGAGGGCCGCACCACAACGCGGACCCCATCGCCCTCGAACAGCACGCCGTCGGTGGCCGGCAGTTCAGCTGACCCGTCGGCGAGGTCGACGGCGCGCACCGGATGCCCAGCGAGGGTGACCGGGGGAGTCGTCCGCACCCGTGCCATGGCGGCATCGATCAGCTCGAGGTCGCTGACCCGGAACGCCAGTTGCGAGGTGAGGTGCAGCCCGTAACGGCGCTGGATCTCGGCCAGCCGGTCAGCCACCGTCTGCCCTGCTGCCTTCAACCCAGCCACCAGGGTCAGCACTCGCAGCAGGGTGGTGATGCCGTCCTTGTCGGGAACGGCCTTCGGGTCGGTGCAGTAGCCAATTGCCTCCTCGTAGCCGAACGCGAGGTCGGGGACGCGTCCGATCCACTTGAAGCCGGTCAGGGTGGTCGTGAACGGGTATCCGTTGGCCGCCGCCATGGTGCCGAGCAGCGTGCTGGAGACCACGGAGCAGGCGTAGGTCCCGGTGACCCGGCGGCGCATCGCGTCCTCCGCCAGCAGCGCTCCCAGCTCGTCTCCGCTCAGCATCCGCCAGTCGCCGTCCAGCACTGCCGCGATCGCGCAGCGGTCGGCGTCCGGATCGTTGGCGATGGCCACGTCGGCACCGACGGTGCGAGCCAGGGCGAGGGTCAAGTCGATCGCACCGGGTTCCTCCGGGTTGGGAAAGGCGACCGTCGGGAACGCGGGATCCGGTCGATCCTGCTCGGCCACCCGATGGGGGGCGGGGAAGCCGGATGCCAACACCAGGGCGTTGACCACCGCGGAGCCCACACCGTGCAACGCGGTGTAGACCCAGGTCAGCTCACGCGGTGCCGCCGGCGGGACCAGTGCGGCGGCCCGGGCAACGTAGGCGTCCACCAGTTCGTCGCCGACCAGCGGGTAGTCCTCGCTGCGGGCGAGGTCCGCCAGCGGCCAGCCGGACACGACCGCGATCTGGGCGGCGATGTCGGAGTCGGCCGGAGGAATGATCTGCGAGCCATCCCCGAGGTAGACCTTGTAGCCGTTGTCCTGCGGCGGGTTGTGGGAGGCGGTCACGACCACGCCCGCGACGCATTCGAAGTGGCCGATTCCGAAGGCGACCACCGGCGTGGGGAGCGGACGCGAGCACAACAGCGGCGACAGACCGGCGCCGGCCAGGATCTCGGCCGTGTCAGCGGCGAAAACCGCTGAGTTGTACCGGGCGTCGTAGCCGACGATGACGCGGCCACCCTCATGCCCCAGACCGACCAGGTATCGCGCCAGCCCTGCCGCAGCCCGGGTGACGACCACCCGGTTCATCCGCGCCGGACCCGGACCCAGCGGCCCGCGCAGGCCGGCAGTCCCGAAGCTCAGCGGGCCTGCGAACGCCTCGACGAGCTCCGCCACGGCGGCGGCATCCCCGGCGTCGGCCTTGGCGAGGAGGGAGTCGAGTGCGGCGGTGGTGGCCGGGTCCGGGTCTTCATCGCGCCAGGCCAGCGCTGTCGCATGCAGGCCATCGTCGAGCACGGCGGTCACAGCCGTTCCGCCAGCCCGGACAGCAGGGTACGCAGCCGCGGCCCGGCCGCCCGTCCCGCCTCGATCACGTCGGCGTGAGCGAGCGGCGTGGGGGAGATCCCAGCGGCCGCGTTGGTGACGAGTGAGATCCCCAGCACTTCCATGCCGGCCTCACGCGCCGCGATCGTTTCCAGGGTCGTGGACATCCCCACTAGATCGCCGCCGATCACCCCGGCCATGCGCACCTCGGCAGGCGTTTCATACTGGGGCCCGCGGAATTGGACGTAGACGCCCTCGGCAAGGCTGGGATCCACCTGTCGAGCCAACTGGCGCAGCCGAGACGAGTAGGCGTCGGTGAGGTCGATGAAAGTGGCCCCGTGCAGGGGCGTGGCGCCAGTGAGGTTGATGTGGTCCCGGATCAGGACGGGGGTCCCCGGCAGCCAGGCCGGGTTGAGCCCACCACAGCCGTTCGTCAACACGATTGTGGTGGCACCGGCGGCGGCGGCCGCCCGCACCCCATGGACGACGGGCTCGACGCCGCGGCCCTCGTAGAAGTGGGTGCGCCCGGTGAACAGGGCGGCGAGCTTGCCGTTGGGGGTTCGAGTCAGGCGCAGTTCGCCACCATGACCCGCGACCACCGGGGCGGAGAAGCCAGGCAGCTCGGCGAGAGGGACGGTGCCCAGCGTCTCCCCCAGTGAATGGGCGGCATCCGACCAGCCCGAGCCCAGGACGAGGGCGAGGTCGATGGCGGGCACTCCAAAGTACCGCAGCAGTGCGGCGGCGGCCTCGCGGGCAATGGTTTCCGACGGCTGGGTCACGCCGACGACTATAACGACCACCCGGTGTCGACGGTATGCCCGGCGGGCTCCCGACCTACTCGCCGTCGAACAGCGGCCTGTCAGCTGCCCCCGCGGTGGCTGGACGCTCGTCGGCGATGAACGTCGTCTGAGTGAACCGTGGACGCGGCAATCGACGGACGATGACGAACATGCCTGCCAACAGGGCGAGCCACACCACGCTCTGGCCGAAGTGGACGAGCCCGCGCGGTCCGGTCAGGTAGGCCATTAGCACCAGCAGCAGCCCCAGACCACTCACCCCAGCCAGGATTCCCAACACCCTGGTGCCGTGGTTAGAGGGCCTCGTACCGAGCCCGTGGAGGTGCCACAACCCCAGCGCGAACGACACCTGCGCCGGAAGCGCGGCCAGCTCCAGCAGCACCACCTGGGCGGGGTTCGCCTCGGGCCACCCGAGCACGACCATCCCCACCGTGGTGCCAAGGCCGGCAAGGGCGAGCGCGGCGATGATCCAGGAGCGTGGCATGGGTGCCAGCCTAGCCCGGGGCACGTGCGCGCCCGGGGGCAGCTCCTCCAGTTCCGGGGTTTGCTTGCCGGACTACGGCCGGGACGCGACAATGCGAGGGTGGCGGACGTGGTGATCATCGGTGGAGGACCGGGTGGCTACGAGGCCGCCCTGGTCGGGCGTCAACTGGGCGGCAACGTCACGCTGATCGAGCGGCGGGGATTGGGCGGCTCGGCCGTACTGACCGACGTGGTGCCCAGCAAGACCCTGATCGCCGCAGCCGAGGTGATGACCAAGATCCGGCGCGCCGAGGAACTCGGCCTCGAGCTACGTGACGGTGACCGACGGCTGACGGACGCGGTGTCCGTCGATCTCGGCACCGTCCATCGCAGGATTCGCGCCCTGGCGCAGGCTCAGTCCGATGACATCCGCGACCGGTTGCTGGCCGAGGGCGTCCGCATCATCAACGGGACCGGCCGCCTGGCCAGCACCAGCCAGGTCATCGCCACGACTGAGCTGGGGGAGGAGACCCTGCCCGCCGACATCATTCTCGTCGCCACCGGTGCCCACCCACGAGAACTCGACTCCGCGCGTCCGGACGGCGAGCGAATCTTCACCTGGACCCAGATCTACGACCTGGAGACCCTGCCCGAGCGCCTGATCGTGGTCGGCTCAGGCGTCACCGGCGCCGAGTTCGCCAGCGCCTATCAGGCCCTGGGCGTCAAGGTGACCCTGGTCTCGTCCCGCGACAAGGTGCTGCCGGGGCAGGACGACGACGCGGCCAGCGTGATCCAGGAGGTGTTCGAGAACAGCGGGATGACTGTGCTCAATAACGTGCGGGCGGTAGGGGCGGTCCGGCGCGGGGACGACGTCGTGGTCACGCTGGCCGACGGGACCGAGGTGGTCGGAACCCACTGCCTGATGGCGGTGGGAGCGATCCCGAATACCACTGACCTCGGCCTGGAGGCGGCAGGCGTGACGATGAAGGCGGGAGGTTACATCGGCGTTGACCGGGTATCACGGACGTCCGCCCGCGGGGTCTACGCCGCCGGTGATTGCACCGGGGTGTTCGCCCTGGCGTCGGTGGCTGCGATGCAGGGACGGATCGCCATGTGGCACTCACTGGGGGATTCTGTCGCTCCGCTGGATCTGAAGACCGTCTCGTCCAATGTGTTCACCGCCCCCGAGATCGCCACGGTCGGGGTCGGCCAGGCCGACGTCGAGTCCGGCAGGGTACGGGCTCTGGTCATGCGACTGCCGCTGCGGTCGAACCCGCGCGCCAAGATGCAGGCGCTGGCTTATGGGTTCGTCAAGGTGATCTGTCTGCCGACGACCGGCATCGTGATCGGTGGGGTGGTGGTGGCACCCTCAGCAAGCGAGCTGATCCACCCGCTGTCGATCGCGGTGAGGCACAAGCTGACCGTCGACCAATTGGCCGAGGCCTTCACGGTCTACCCGTCGTTGAGTGGCTCGCTGGCAGAGGCGGCCCGCCGGTTGCACGGGCACTCCAGCGAACAGGTGATCACCTACTGATCGTGAACTCCGGCAGCGGGGACCGCTGTCGTTAGTAGGCCCGGACGACGCCGCGGGTGGAATCTCAGCCGGGGTCCACGATCTCGCAGAGGACCTGGCCGCTAGTGACGCTGGCTCCGACCTCTGCCTGCAGGTCGGCGATCACGCCAGAGCGGTGAGCGTTGATCGGCTGCTCCATCTTCATGGCTTCCAGCACGACGATCAGGTCGCCCTCGTTCACCTCTTGGCCAGCGGTGACCGCAACCTTCACGATGGTGCCCTGCATGGGCGCGCTGAGGGCGTTGGACGATGGCGCCTTCGCCTTGGCGCCACCGGTGCTGCGCCGGGTGGGACGCTTGGCCGCAGGCTTGGCAGCCACCGGGGCGCTCAGGGCGCTGGGCAGCCGAACCTCGAGCCGGCGCCCGTTGACCTCCACCACGTACAGGGTGCGCTCGGCCTCTGCTGATTCGCCCAGAGCACCGACGTAGGGCTCGATCACCGTGTCGAACTCGGTCTCGATCCAGCGGGTGTGCACCCCGAAGTTGCCGTCCGCCGCCACATAGGCGGGATCGGTCAGCACGGCCTTGTGGAACGGGATGGCGGACGGCATGCCCTCCAACACGGTCTCAGCCAGGGCCCGGCGGGAGCGTGCGATGGCCTCGGCGCGGTTCGCTCCGGTGACGATGATCTTGGCGACCAGCGAATCAAAGGAGCCGGGCACCGCCATGCCGACCTTGTAGCCCTCATCCACCCGGACGCCGGGTCCGGTGGGCACCTGCCAGGCGGTCAGGGTGCCAGGTGCAGGCATGAAGCTGCGGCCCGGATCCTCCGCGTTGATCCGGAACTCGATCGAGTGGCCCCTCACCACCGGGTCGTCGTAGCCAAGTACCTCACCGTTGGCGATGCGGAACATCTCCCGCACCAGGTCAATACCCGTGACTTCTTCGGAGACCGGGTGTTCGACCTGGAGTCGGGTGTTGACCTCGAGGAATGAGATGGTGCCGTCCTGACCCACCAGGAATTCGCAGGTGCCGGCACCCACGTAGCCGGCCTCTCGCAGGATCGCCTTGCTCGAGGTGTAGAGCTTGGCCACCTGGTCGTCGCTGAGGAAGGGCGCAGGCGCCTCCTCGACGAGCTTCTGATGCCGCCGCTGCAGCGAGCAGTCGCGCGTCGAGACGACCACCACGTTGCCGTGGCTGTCGGCCAGGCACTGGGTCTCGACGTGCCTCGGCCTGTCGAGGTAACGCTCCACGAAACACTCGCCACGACCGAAGGCTGTGACCGCTTCGCGGGTCGCGGACTCGAAGAGCTCGGGAATCTCAGCCAAGGTGCGGGCCACCTTCAGCCCGCGGCCGCCGCCACCGAAGGCCGCCTTGATGGCGATCGGCAGGCCGTGTTCGGTGGCGAAGGCGACGACCTCGTCAGCGCCTGCCACCGGGTCTGCCGTGCCGGGGACGAGTGGCGCGCCAACCTTCTGCGCGATGTGCCGTGCCTGAACCTTGTCCCCCAGCGACTCAATGGCAGCGGGTGGCGGTCCGATCCAGATCAGCCCGGCGTCGATCACGGCCTGGGCGAACTGCGCGTTCTCGGCGAGGAACCCATACCCGGGGTGGATCGCGTCGGCGCCCGAACGCTCGGCGATGGCGAGGATCTTGCCGATGTCGAGGTAGGTGGCTGCCGGGGTCAAGCCGTTGAGCGCGAATGCCTCGTCGGCCAACCGGACGAAGACGGAATCAGCGTCTGGATCTGCGTAGACCGCGACACTCGCCAGTCCGCCGTCCCGGGCGGCCCTGATCACCCGAACGGCGATTTCTCCCCGATTCGCGACAAGGACCTTGGTGATCGGCATGGGTATCTCCTCGAATCGAACCGCGCGATACTGGCAACTCTGTTCGGAGTCTAAGGGCAAGGGCTGGGGCTTTCAGCCGCTTCGGCCCGAACGTCCAGCGCCTGGCTCGTCGGTACTTCAGAGGCGGTTGGTGAAGCCTCGGGAGGCCTGTGACTCGACGGACGACCCCCATCGTGGGCGGTGCGCGCCTACAGTGCGCGAGCCACGGCAGTGCCATGCTTAAGGCCGTGAGCGCGTTGCGGAGCCGGGTGTGGCGGGCCGGGCGGAAGGTCCGCGAGGACTTCCCCTTGGACGAGCTGGACGGACTGCTGGCCGATCCGGGCTGCCTGGTGTGGCTGGACGTGGTCCACCCCGGACCTGACCTGCTCAACCAGTTGGCGGTTGAGCTGAACCTGGATCCGCTCGCGGTGGAGGACGCGTTCGAGCCCAGGGAGCGTCCGAAAGCGACCCGACATCCCGCGCACACCTTCCTCACCTGCTACGTCACCCGGCTGAGGGTCGAGGACGACTGGACGGTGCTGTTGGAGACACCTCGGGTTTCGGCTTTCGTGATGACCAACGGTTTGATCACCGTCCGCACCGCCGATCACGGGGAAATGGACGATGTGCTGGAACGCTGGGAGACCGACGGCCTGCTGGAGCACGGCGTGAGCGCCTTGGTACACGGCATGCTCGACACCTTCGTGGATGGCCACTTCGCCGCGATCCAGGCCATGGACGATGCCCTGGATGCCGTCGAAGACCAGCTCTTCGACGAATCCATCCAGACCCGCAAGGTCCAGCAGCGGATCTTCGGCATCCGGAAGGCGCTCGTGCAACTGCGCCGGGTGGTGCTCCCGATGCGCGAGGTCGTCACCGCCGTGATGCGGTTCCGCGGAGCCGACGGCACCCCGATCGCCAGAGAACTGGACGGCTACTTCAATGACCTCTACGACCACGTGATCCGCGCCTCCGAATGGACGGAGTCGCTGCGCGACGTGGTGGGGAGCATCTTCGAGACGAACCTGTCGCTGCAGGACGCGAGGCTGAACCAGGTGATGAAGAAGCTGGCCTCCTGGGCGGCCATCATCGCCGTACCCACCGCGGTGACCGGCTGGTTTGGGCAGAACATTCCCTACCCGGGGTTCGCCGACGCCCTGGGGCTGTGGCTGAGCGTGGTCACTATCCTGGTCGGCACGGTCGGCCTCTACGTGCTGTTCCGCAGGGTGGATTGGATCTGAAGTCCGCCGAGGCATGGCTGGGAGTCATGGTCTGCCGGGGGTTCGCCGGTCACGGTCGAGGGCCATACCCAGGCGCCACGAGTGTCGCGCGTCTGGGTATGGTCACCGGGTTGCTTGGGGCTGATCTGGTCGGGCGGTCGGGGTCGAGCTGATTGCTGGGCGTAGCTATCGGTGTGTTTCTGCAGCGTTGCACTTGGTCGACCAGCTTCGCCGGCGGCGTCCCCGGGCGGCAGCCCGGATTCGCCGAAGCCGTGCTGCGGGCATGGCGCAGTTGAGGTGAATAGATGAAACGCGCAAGGTCTGGAAACGGGGATTCTCTCTTGAAGCCCCACCGCGGGCACGCCCCCACCGAGGCAGCCCAGGCTCGCTCGGGCAGCGAGGCAGCCCAGGCTCGCTCACGGCTCGGCGGCACCTGAAACCGGCCCCGGGGGCGAGCCGGGAGTGGTCAGGCGGCTGGCGGCGCGGTTCCGGGTGTCGCGGTTCGGTCTTGCGTGGGTCTGGCTCTGGTGAAGCGGGTGTGGCGGAGGGGTTGTCGGTGGGGGTCGATGCGGGCCGGTGGGATGGCTTCGGGGATGCCGTCGGCGGCGATC
>JBAVKY010000478.1:0-16023 GCA_049688555.1 Propionicimonas sp. | reverse complement strand
GTCGAGGGCTCGGCGCAGGACCTGGACGGGGGCTGGGCGCCGGACGCGGGCCAGGGGCCACAGTCCGAACCGGCGCCGCGGACGACCTGACCGGCGGCGGGGTGGGCGCAGCGGGCGCCTGAGCGACAGGCGCCTGAGCAACAGGAGCCGGAGCGACAGGAGCCGGAGCAACAGGAGCCTGAGCGACAGGAGCCGGAGCAACAGGAGCCTGAGCATCAGGAGCTGGGGCGACGGGGGCCTGTGGAACAGGCGCCGGGGCGACCGGCGCCGGGGGAACGGGGGCCTGAGCAACAGGCGGCGTGGCCGGCAGGGTCTGGCCAGCCGGGGGCGCCACAGGTTGAGGAGCCGCCACCCGCGCCACCGACGCGGCAGGAGGCGTCGGAGCCGGACGCGCACCAGGCTTCGCGGCCGGGCGTGGCCCGGGTGCTGCCGGCGCTGAACGCTCAGCGTTCATCTTCTCGTTGAGTCGGCGCACCACCGGCGCCTCAATGGTCGAAGATGCCGACCGTACGAATTCCCCCATGTCGTTGAGAGTCTTCAGAAGTTCTTTGCTTTCGAGTCCGAGCTCCTTGGCGAGCTCGTAGACGCGGACCTTTGCCACTACTCTCCTTCAGGTCCGCGCAGCCGCGCTGGACCAGTTAGTTGTTAATGCTCATTGCTGGGTACTCATCGAGTGGTCATGAGCGCTAGCCCACTTTCTGGTTGTGCCCGCCACAGCAGCGAACGCGCCTCAGAAGTCTATCGCCGTGATCCCGAATCACCTAAGCGGGCCGCAGGGGCCTCCCCGAGAAGCCGACGCACCTGATCGGCGTCGACCGGGCGCCGCAGGCCCCGTCCGATCCCCGCGTTGCGGAGCACGCGTCCAGCGCAGTCGGCATGCAGGTACACCCCACGGCCCGGCAGCCGCCCGCCCGCATCGAGCGCGACCTGAGATGCTGCGGCGTCCCAGACGAGTCGCAGCAGCCGTCCCTGGGGCTCACGCTCCCGGCAGCCGGCGCACATCCGTACCGGTTCGCTCACGAGCAGCCACCCTACGCCTGACGCGATCAACGGCAAGTCCCCAGCCTTCCCCCAGCAGGCTGCCAAGCCGGAGGTGACTACCGGGGAGAACGCGCGACGCGGACAGGTGAACGTCACCCAGAAGGCCGGTCTCGCTATCGGCGGGGTCGTGGTGGCCGCCGCAGCAACCTCGCCACGCCCCGGAGTGCGCCGCCGACAGCGCCGTCAGCCGCGCCGACTCCCAGGTAGCGGCGCCCCACTCATTCGGCGGCGGTGTCGGATCGGATGTCGATCCGCCATCCCGTCAGCCGGGCCGCCAGGCGCGCGTTCTGCCCTTCGCGGCCTATCGCCAACGAGAGCTGGTAGTCCGGGACAACCACCCGGGCGGCTTTGGCGGTGGCATCGGTGACCGTGACCGAACTGACCTTGGCGGGCGACAGCGCATGCGCGACGAAGTCGGCCGGATCGTCGGAGTAGTCGACGATGTCGATCTTCTCTTCGTTGAGCTCATGCATGATGGCCCGAACCCGTTGGCCCATCGGCCCGATGCAGGCGCCCTTGGCAGACACGTCCGGCCGATGGCTGATCACCGCGATCTTGGTGCGGTGACCGGCCTCGCGGGCGATCGCCTTGATCTCGACCACGCCCTGCTCGATCTCCGGGACCTCCATCTTGAAAAGCTTGGCCACCAGACCAGGGTGGGTACGCGACACCACGACCTGCGGCCCGCGCACGTCACGACGCACGCTCACCACGTAGACGCGCAGCCGCTTTCCGTGGCTGTACTCCTCACCGGGTGACTGCTCGGCCTGAGGCATGATCGCCTCGATGGTGCCAAGGTCGACCCGGACGGTGCGCGAATCACGGTCCTGCTGGACGACACCAACCAGGATGTCCCCCTCAATGCCGATGAAGTGCCCGTACCGCTGTTCGTCCTCGGCCTCGCGCAGCCGCTGAAAGATGACCTGGCGCGCCGTGGCGGCAGCCACCCGGCCGAAATCGGCTGGGGTGTCATCGAACTCGCCGACCTGGGCGCCCTCCTCGTCCTTCTCGGGCGCCAACACCTGCACCCGTCCGGTCTTGGGGTCGATGGTGACCCGGGATCCGTCGACGGAACCGGGGGTCTTGGCGTAGGCGTTCAGCAGGGCATCCTCCAGCGCGCGCAGTAGCACGTCCAGCTTGATCTCCTTGTCACGCTCCAGCTGTCGCAACGCCACCAGATCGATGTCCATCTCAGCTCTCCTCGTCCTGATCATCCTCAGCATGGGGTCGATTGAGTTCGATCTCGACGACGGCCTCAGCGATATCCGGGTAGGCGATCGCTCGGACCGCTCCGTCGACGTCGAGGACGACCTGCTCGTCGGTCACCTCGATGATGCGGCCGGTGACAGCCAGATCGGCGCCGTGTACCTGCAACAAGCGACCGCGGTTGCGACGGAAGTGCTTCGGCTCGGTGAGCGGTCGGCCAACGCCGCGGGAGGACACCTCGAGGGTGTAAGGCCCTGAGCCGGTGATGTCGGACTCGTCCAGACACGCCGAGATGGCTCGGGTGGCATCGGAGATGTTGTCCAGAGACGGGCCTCGGCCGTCCGGACCGTCGCCGTCGAGGAAGATGCGCACCACCTTGCGCCTGCCGGCCGGCAAGACCTCCACGCGGTCGATCTCCAGCCCCAGCGCACCCACGACGGGCGCCAAGAGGTCGAACAGCTCAGTAGTCTTCATGGGGCCTTCGATCCGATTGTCTGATGTGGTTGTGAGGGCCAGCTTACCCAGACCGGCAATCGGGCGCTGGGCGGCTACCCGCCAACGCCAGAAGTGCCACTGGTGACGAGCGCCACGATGTGAGCCCCCGCCTCGGCCACGGCCACCTCGACGCGCTCGCCGCTGGCCCGGTCCCTGACCTCGACGACGCCGTTGGCCAGCCCGCGGCCGACCACCACCACGGTGGGCATGCCCAACACCTCGGCATCGGCGAACTTCACCCCGGGCGACGCCTTGCGATCATCGAGCAGGACGGCGAGCCCGGCCTGATCCAACTCGGTAGCCAGTTGCTCGGCCGCAGCGAACACCGCAGCGTCCTTCCCGGTCGCCACGACCTGCACGTCGAAGGGGGCCAGTGCGCGCGGCCAGGCCAGCCCTTTCTCGTCACAGGTGGCCTCGGCGACCGCGGCGACCGCGCGGGAGACCCCGACCCCATATGACCCCATGGTCACGGTGACCAGCTTCCCGTTGGAGTCGAGCACCTTCAGGCCAAGGGCGTCGGCGTACTTGCGTCCCAACTGGAAGATGTGACCCATTTCGATCCCGCGAGCCAGGCTCAGCGGACCTGAACCGTCGGGCGAAGGATCGCCGTCACGAATCTCGGCGACATCGAGTTGGCCGTCGGCGGTGAAGTCCCGTCCGACGACGACATCGACCAGGTGGGTGTCGACCACGTTGGCACCGGTGATCCAGCTGGTGCCGTTCACGATGCGCGGGTCGGTGAGGTAGCGCACCCGGAGCGAGCCGTCGCTGCCCAGGTGCTGCACCGCGAGCCCTTCGGCCATTGTGACCGGCCCGATGTAGCCCTTCACCAGGCCGGGATTCGCGGCGAAGTCCTCCTCGGCCAGCGGCGCGAACTCGGCCGGGGCGATGGCAGCCTCCAGCCGCCTGGTGTCCACTTCTCGGTCGCCGGGCAGCCCAACGATCAGGAGTTCAGACGTCCGGTTCGGGTGGACCAGCTTGAACACGATGTTCTTGAGGGTATCGGCGGCCGTCCAGGCGCGGTCGGACCGCGGGAAGTCCCGATTGGCGGCCGCGACGAGCTCGTCGATGGTGCCGGTGGCCGGGGTGTCGACCGCCCGCGCCGGGCCGACTCCGGTGGCGTCCACCTCGGGCGGTGCCGTGATGGCGACGGCCTCGATGTTGGCCGCATAGCCCCCCGGTGAGCGCACAAAGGTGTCCTCACCGCTCGGCGAGACTGCGAGGAACTCCTCCGACGCGGAGCCCCCCATGGCTCCGGAGGTGGCCCGCACGATCTCATAGTCGAGCCCCAGCCGGTCGAACATCTTGACGTAGGCCTCGCGGTGGGCCTGGTACGACGCTTCCAGGCCGGCGTCGTCGATGTCGAAAGAGTAGGAATCTTTCATCAGGAATTCGCGGCCGCGCAACAGGCCCGCACGGGGACGCGCCTCGTCGCGATACTTGGTCTGGATCTGGTAGATCGACAGTGGCAGGTCCTTGTACGAGGAGTAGAGGTCCTTCACCAGCAGCGTGAACATCTCCTCATGGGTCGGGCCGAGCAGGTAGTCGGCGCCCTTGCGGTCGACCAGCCGGAACAGGTTCGCCCCGTAATCGACCCAGCGATGGGTAGCCTCGTAGGGCTCGCGGGGCAGCAGAGCGGGAAACAGCACCTCTTGAGCGCCGATCGCGTTCATCTCTTCGCGGACGATGGCCTCAACCTTGTGCAGCACCCGCAGGCCCAGCGGTAGCCAGGTGTAGATGCCGGGCGCGGCGCGGCGGATGTAGCCGGCACGCACCAGCCAACGGTGGCTGGGGACTTCGGCGTCAGCGGGGTCCTCGCGCAGGGTGCGGACGAACAGCTGGGAAAGTCGGGAGATCACCGGCTGATCCTAGCGATTCGAAACGCTTCGGCTCGCATCACCCCCGGCGCCAGTACCCCTTGGTGATCGTGCTCTCAGCGGGCAGGCCCCAGCGGTCGAACAGGGCGCGACCGACCTGGACCACCGCGTGCTCGCCGGCCACGAAGCCGAGGACTGCCCCGGCTGGACGGTCACCCTCCCCCCAGTCGGCCAGGAAGTGGACCAGGTCGTGGCGGGGACGAACCAGCACGGTCAGCTCGGTGTCGGCGTCGGCGGGAACGGGCACCAGCCGGTTGACCTCGTCGACCTCCAGCACCACGACGGCCTTGGTGCCCGGACGACGCTGGCGGAGGAAGCGACTGATCGCCGGCAGGGCTGACTCATCCCCGGCCAGGAACAGCGAGTCCGGCTCACCGGTCACGGCGTTCGAGCGTCGTGGGCCGGCCACTGCGACGGCCGAGCCGAGCGCCGCGTGAGCAGCCCAGTCTGAACCGTGACCGCCGGAGTGGATCAGGACGTCGAATTCCACCCAGTCCTCGCCGGCCGCAACCGGCGTGTATTCACGGCTGGGCAGCTCGCGCCATTGCGCGTCGTCGATCGGCGCCGGTTCCCCGGCCGGGTTGAAGAACAGTCGGACGTGGTCGTCGGCGCCCGGGGCCTCGAACCCCGCCAACGGCTCCCCGGCAAGGCGAATCCGCAGGTAGCCCGGCGTCAGCCATTCGCGGGCGACCAATTCGGCCGGCCGGAACCCGGACTCCAGCGGAACGGTCTCGAAGCCGACGGTAGTCGCGGTCATGACTCTCCTTCAGGGAAGCGATTTAGGTGAGCCTACCCTTTCCAAATGGCCCGAACCAGCGGCGGATAAGCGACGGTGAGGAACCCTGCTCCCCACACCGCTGGTGGTCGGGCTGGCAGGATGGTCGGATGAGTCAGATCCCCGACGGCGCCCAGCGGGTGGCCGCGCAGCTTGCCGAACGTGGCCACCCCCACGAGGTGGTGATGCTGCCGGTGACCGGACGCACCGCCGCCGATGCCGCGAACGCCCTCGGGGTGAAGCTGGGCCAGATCGCCAAAACCATCGTCTTCCGCCGCAAGAGCGACGACGCCGCGGTGCTGGTGGTCACCTCTGGCGACCTGCGGGTGGACGAGAAGAAGGTGTCGGGGCTGGTGGGCCGGATCGTCCGCGCGGACGCTGATTTCGTCAAGGCGGCCACCGGGTTCTCGATCGGAGGGGTTTCACCCGTCGCCCTCACCACACCCCCGGTCATGCTGGTCGATCGCGAACTGTTCCGGTTCGATCAGGTCTGGGCCGCCGCCGGTCACCCGTTCGCGGTCTTCCCGCTGTCCCCCGACGAACTGGTCGAGCTCACCGGCGCACCCGTCGAGGACGTGGTCGCAAGCAACCGCTGAACGACGATCGACCGGGGTCTAGTACAGGATCGTGGCGAACTCGCCCACCTGTTCGAAACCCACCCGCTCATAAGCCTTGATCGCCGGAATGTTGAAGTCGTTCACGTACAGGCTCGCGGTCCCGTATTCGGCCAGGACGTACTCGGTGACAGCAGCCACTGCCGGCGCGGCCAGACCGCGCCCGCGTAGGTCGGGGTCCAGCCATACGCCCTGAATCTGGGCGACGGTTCCACTGGCAGCCCCGATGTCGCTCTTGAAGATCACGCGCCCGCGCTCGACGATGCCGAAGGCCCGCCCCAGGTCAACCAGCCAGCGGCAGTAGCTGCGGTATCCCGATGCGGCTCCGCTGGCCAGCGGATCGGCACCAACTTCTTCGGTGTACATGGCGACGGAGGCCACGAAGTAGGACTCGAAATCAACGGCGGTGATCGGACGGACACGGCCGTCCACGGGCCCCTGTGGGCTGGTCGTGATCGCCATCACGGGTTGGTGTTGCCGTACTTCGCGCACCGCCTCGTACGCCTGTCCCCAGCGTTCGGCGAGGGCGCGCCACAGCGGCCGGACCAGCCAGGACGGGCCCACGATCGACTGGCAGGTGCGGCGCCGCCCGGCCGCCTCGACGAATGCTGGGACGGCCTCCAGGCTGTCGGCGACGGGCACGAGGTTCGCCCCGCAATGCAACAGCGCAGTCGGGTGCTCGGCGGGCCAACCCCATAGCATCCCTGGCGTGGTTGGATTCAGGACGCCGGCGTCCACGCGCGAGGAAACGAAGACGTTGCAGACCGGGTCGCCCGCCAGTACCTGTCGAACCAACGCCGCGTCGGCGGCGGTCAGGATGCGGGCGGACACGCGCTACCCGACCGAAACCGTGACCGGGCCCGAGGCGGTGCCTGTCGACTCGGCGGCCAGACGGTTGGCCTCTTCGATCAGGGTGGCGACGATCTCGGATTCCGGGACGGTCTTGATGACCTCTCCCCGCACGAAGATTTGCCCCTTGCCGTTGCCGGAGGCGACCCCGAGGTCGGCCTCCCTGGCCTCGCCAGGGCCGTTCACCACGCAACCCATGACGGCCACCCTGAGCGGCACTTCCATACCTTCCAAGCCGGCGGTTACCTCTTCGGCCAGCGTGTAAACGTCGACCTGCGCCCGACCACAGGAGGGGCAGGACACGATTTCGAGGTGCCGCGGGCGCAGGTTGAGCGACTCCAGGATCTTGATGCCGACCTTCACCTCCTCAACTGGCGGGGCTGACAGCGAGACGCGAATGGTGTCCCCGATGCCCTGGGCCAACAAAGCCCCGAACGCCACCGCCGACTTGATGGTGCCCTGGAAGGCTGGTCCGGCTTCGGTGACCCCCAAGTGCAGCGGGTACTCACAGGCCTGCGACAACTGCTCATACGCCCGCACCATGACGACCGGGTCGTGATGCTTGACCGAGATCTTGAAGTCCCGGAAGCCGTGCTCCTCAAAGAGGCTGGCCTCCCACAGGGCCGACTCGACCAACGCCTCGGCCGTCGGGGCGCCGTACTTGACCAGCAACCGCTTGTCGAGCGAACCCGCGTTCACGCCGATCCGGATCGAGACCCCCGCGTCGGCCGCTGCCTTGGCGATCTCCTTGATCTGGTCGTCGAAGGCTCGGATGTTGCCCGGGTTCACCCGGACAGCTGCGCACCCCGCGTCGATGGCGGCGAACACGTACCGGGGCTGGAAGTGAATGTCGGCGATGACCGGGATCTGGCTCTTCTTGGCGATGATGTGCAGCACATCCGCGTCGTCCTGGCTGGGGACGGCGACTCGGACGATGTCACATCCGGTGGCAGTCAACTCGGCGATCTGCTGCAGGGTCCCGTTGATATCGGTGGTCTTGGTGGTCGTCATCGACTGAACCGAAACCGGCGCCCCGCCTCCCACGGCCACTTTGCCGACCTTGATCTGGCGGGTCGGACGCCGCGGGGATAGGACGGGCACTGCCGCTTTGGGCATCCCCAGGTTGACGGTCATGGAACTCCTCGTTCTTGCGCCGATTCGCACGTGGCGGGCCACCCGAGCCCGTATGCCAGCCAGACTACCCATCGCAGGCAGGCCAGCGCCTCCGACTAGGAGGACAGAACCTCGGGCGTGGCACGAAGGGCTGAGGCGGGGGTGCGGAGTGCGTGCCGGCCGCTCAGAACAGCTGCATGGGGCTGATGATGTCAGCCAGGATCAGCACCACGCCACTCAACAGCAGGAGGGCACCGACGCCGTAGGCCCATGGCAGTAACCGAGCGGTGTCGAAGGGCCCCGGGTCGGGTCGCTTCCGCAGCCGGGCAATCTGACGGCCGAGCCACTCCCACACGGCTCCAGCCATGTGCCCACCGTCCAACGGGGGCAGCGGTACCAGGTTGAACACCGCGAGGAACAGGTTCACCGAGGCCAGCAGCGAGGCGAAGGTGACCGCCTTGGCCTGCCAGCTCACGGTATCCAAGGCGATGATCTCTCCCGCCACCCGACTCGCGCCGACGATGCTCATGGGGCCGTAGATGTCGCGCGGCTGGCCGGTAACGAGGTCGACGACCACGTTCCATACCTTGACCGGGAACTGCACCAGCGCGACGAGGCTCTGCCCGGTCATGGTCACCATGTCGGAGACGACCTCCAGCGGTCCGCCGGTGGTGAGCACCTGCTCGGGCCCGACTCCCAGCCAGCCCGCCGCGACCCGGTGGCCCGGATCCCAGTTGTCGGGCACCCCGTTGATGATGGTGTGCACTTCGGTCAGCTCGACCACCTTGCCGCCGCGCTCGACGGTGATTCGCGCCGGTCCGTCCAGGTTCGCCCGGATGAGACCGGACAACTGCTCGTAGGAGGTGATCGCGATGCGGTTGAAGCTGATCACCTTGTCGCCCGGGCGCAGACCGGCCTGGAAGGCCGGCGTCCGCACGTCGGTGGCGGCGCACTCGGTGCGCTGGGCATCGACGGGGATCACACATTCCTGGACCACCGCGATGGTGGTCTGGGCACGGTAGACACCGTAGAGCCCGGTCACCCCCCAGAAGAGCAGGAACGCGATCAGGACGTTCATGGCCGGCCCGCCGAACATCACCACCAGCTTCTGCCAAGTCTTCTTCTGATAGAACAACCGTTGCTCGGCGACATCGGACGGGGTGATCTCCTCCCATTCGTGGGCGCGGGCCGCATCGGCCAGTTCGGTCAGCCGGGAGGCCTTGCCGTGGCGGGGTGAGGCCGGAGGATACATCCCAAGCAGCCGGACGAAGCCGCCCAGCGGGAACCACTTCAGCCCATATTGGGTCTCGCCTCGCTGGATCGACCAGGCTGTGGGCCCGAAGCCAACGAAATACTGCGGCACCCGCACCCCGAACCGCTTCGCCGGCACCATGTGGCCGACCTCGTGCAGTGCGACCGAGACCATGATGAGGCCAAAGAAGACGATCGCGAAGACGATCGTGATCACTGCACCCATGACGCCGCCTCGATCAACCTGGATGCCTCCTGGCGCGCCCAAGCATCGGCCGCCAACACGCCCGCCACGCTCAGCTGTCGCGGATCCGGGCCATCGCCGGCCAGGAGTCGCGCCACAGCGGCGGCGACTACGTCGGTGATGCCGATGAATCCCAACCGACCGGCGCAGAAAGCATCCACGGCGACCTCATTGGCGGCGTTGTAGACCGCCGGCGCCACTCCGCCTGCCAGGCCAACCCGACGGGCGAGTTCGATGGCCGGGAAAGCTTCGCCGTCCAGCGGCTCGAAGGTCCACGCGGTGGCCTTGGTCCAGTCACAAGCGGCGGCGGCGTCGGGCAACCGATCGGGCCAGTTGAGGCCGAGCGCGATCGGCAGTTTCATATCGGGCGGTGAGCACTGCGCGATTGTCGACCCGTCGTAGAACTCGACCATCGAGTGCACCACCGACTGCGGATGGACGACCACGGTGACGGCGTCCAGTGGAACGCCGTAGAGCAGCGCCGCCTCCAGCAGTTCCAGGCCCTTGTTGACCAGCGTGGCCGAGTTGATGGTGATGACCCGACCCATCGCCCAGGTCGGATGGGCCATGGCCTGCTCTGGTGTCACGCTTGCCAGCTCGGCACGACTGCGGCCTCGGAACGGACCACCGGAGGCGGTCAGGATGAGCCGGCGCACTTCGCTGGCGCGCCCGGCGCGGAGGGCCTGGGCGAACGCCGAGTGCTCGGAGTCGACGGCAACGATCTGACCCGGAGCCGCCGCCTCGGTCACCAGGGTGCCGCCGATGACCAGGGATTCCTTGTTCGCCAGTGCCAGCGTCGTGCCGGCGGCGAGGGTGGCAAGCGTCGGTTCGAGTCCTGCGGCCCCGGTGATCGCGTTGAGCACCACATCCGCCTCGATGGCGGCCAGCCGGCTGGAAGCGTCCGGACCCTCCCAGACCTCGATGGCCGGCAGCGCCTCACGCAACACGCTGGCCGCTGCACGATCACTGACCGCGACGACGCGAGGACGCAGCGTCCGGGCCTGGGCGATCAACAACTCCAGCGACGAACCACCCGCCGAGAGTCCGACGACGTGAAACCGGTCAGATCGGTCCGCGATGACCTCAATGGCCTGGGTTCCGATGGATCCGGTACTTCCGAGGATGACCACGCTACGCACGCCGATCAGTCTAGGTCGCGCGCCCAGCACCGGACGCACTCCTCCGGGCGCACACGTCGGCCGCACTCCACGCAGCCCCCGTCACCGGGGGCTTCGCTCGCCCTCGGACTGCCGGAGCCTAAACTTCCTCCATGTCAGCACTGACCGACTACATCGAGACTCTGGCGGAGCCGCAGCGCAGCGCGGTGGCCGCCGTCTACCGGCGGGCGCGGAGCCTGGTGCCGGAAGCGGAGGACTCGCAGAGCTACGGCATGCCGGCACTGCGCTACCGGGGCAAGCCGCTGGTCGCGCTCAAGGTGGCCTCCAGGCACATCGGCCTGTTCCCCTTCAGCCCAGAGGCCATCGACGCGGTGCGCGACGAACTGGTCGGCTTCGACCTCGCGAAGGGGACCATCCGGTTCACCGCCGATCACCCGATCCCCGACGAGGTGCTGGACCGCGTCATCAGGGCACGCCGGGCACAGATCGACCGATAAGCCGTCCGGTCAGGGCGCCGTGGGCCTCACTGAGCCTCAGCCCGGTCGGTGGCAGCCAGCTGGCCGCAGGCACCATCGATTTCGCGTCCACGAGTGTCGCGGACAGTCACCGTGACTCCTTTCGCCTCGAGGCGACGGACGAATTCAACCTCGTCGACCCGGCGGGAGGCAGTCCACTTTGAGCCCGGAGTCGGGTTCAGTGGAATCAAATTCACGTGCACCCAGCCATGACCGCCGCGGCGCAGCACGTCGGCCAGGGCGTCCGCCCGCCATGCCTGGTCGTTGATGTCATGGATCAAGGCGTATTCGATGGAGACTCGCCGCCCGGTCTCCCGGAAGTAGGCGTGGGCAGCGTCCACGACGTCGGCAACGTTCCAGCGGGTGTTGACCGGGCACAGTTCGTCGCGCAGTTCGTCGTCCGGGGCATGCAGGCTCACCGCCAGCGTGACCGGGAGGCCCTCCTTCGTGAGCTGGCGGATCCGCGGCACCAAGCCGACGGTGGACAGCGTCACTCCCCGCGCCGAAATGCCGAGGCCAGCTGGCGTCGGGGACGTGATGGCACGGATCGCCGCCAGCACGGCCTTGTAGTTGGCCATCGGTTCGCCCATACCCATGAAGACGATGTTGCTGAGGTGCCCTGGCCCGCCGGGAATAGCGGAGTCCCGCAGCCGACGGGCGGCGTCGATGACCTGCAGCACGATCTCGGCGGCGCTGAGGTTCCGCTGCAGGCCGCCCTGTCCGGTCGCACAGAACGGGCAAGCCATGCCGCAGCCGGCCTGGGACGAAATGCAGACGGTGGTCCGCTCACGGCCCCGTCCGCTGGCGCGCAGCCCAGGGACGCCGTAACGCATCAGGACCGACTCAACCAGTGAGCCATCGAACAGCCGCCACAGGGTCTTCACGGTGGTTCCGGCGTCGGCCTGCTGGTCTCGCACCTGCGTCATCAGCGGGGGCACGAACCGCTCCGCGAGGATTCCGCGCTCGGCGTTGGGGATGTCGGTCCACTCCCCCGGGTCGAGGCTGAGGTGGCCAAACACGTGCCGATCCAGCTGGCCACGCCGGAACCGGGGCAGCCCCAGCTCCGCGATCCCGGCGGCGCGCTGGTCGGAGTCCAGATCGACCCAGTGGACAGGCGGCTTGCCGCGACGCGGCGCCGACATGACCAGCGGCACCGTGCGTCCGGACTGCGCATGCGCGACGAGGTCGGCGTAGGCGGATTCCTCTTGTGGACTCAAGGAATCGGTCATGCCACCCCGAACAGCGTGAACAACAGCCAGGCAGCTGGGGCCGCGACGAGGGTCGAGTCCAGCCGGTCCATCACGCCGCCGTGACCGGGCAGGAACGACGACATGTCCTTGATGCCGACGTCGCGCTTGACCAACGACTCGACCAGGTCGCCGGTCGTTCCGAAGAGCACGATGACAAGGGCGAGGAGCAAACCGAACCACCACGGTTCGCCGATGACGAGGACCGACATCAGGATTCCGACCAGGCTGGCGAGCAGCACCGATCCGGCGACACCCTCCCAGGTCTTCTTGGGGCTGATGGTCGGAGCCATCGGATGCCTGCCCAGCGTGGCGCCCATGGCGTACCCGCCCGTGTCGCTGCCTGTGATGCAGAGGAAGACCGTGACCACCTTGGACGTGCCATGGGGCATCGCCAGGATCAGACCGATGAACGAGGCCAGCAGGGGGATGTAGCTGATGATGAAAAGGCTGGCGGCCGCGTCCTTGACGTATCCCTCGGCACCGCCGGGCATGCGCCACATCAGGGCCAGCAACACGGTGGCGGCGAGGAACCCCAACAGCACCGAATGCCACGGGATCGTGGTGACGGGTTGGAGTATCGCAGCGGCGTACGAGCCCCCCACGATCGCGATGTTCCCCATCACGATTGGGACGATCGCGGACTTCATGCCGATCCGGCGTAGTGCGTGGTGAAGCTCGATCGCGCTCAGGCAGGTCAGCACCACGACCAGCAGGATGAAGCCGGTGTGCCAGTACATCAAGGTGAGCACCACGATGCCGAGCAGCAGGAGCCCGACCGCCGTCGCCGCCGGTAGATCCCTGCCCGCCTTGGAGGAACGGCGCTGCGGGGCCTCGGGTGCCGAGGTCATCAGACCTCCATCAGTTCCGCCTCTTTGGCCTTCAGCAGCTCGTCGATCTGTTCCACATGCTTCTTGGTCAGGGCGTCGAACTGCTTCTCGGCGCCGCGGGCATCGTCCTCGCCGACAGCCTTGTCCTTGAGCAGCTTGTGGATCGCCTCGATGCCGTGGCGCCGGATGTTCCGAACGGCGACCCGCGCCTCTTCGGCCTTGTGCCGGGCGACCTTGATGTACTCCCTGCGGCGTTCCTCGGTCAGCTGTGGCAGGACCAGCCGGATCACGTTGCCATCGTTGGCGGGGTTCACGCCGAGGTCGGAATCGCGGATGGCCTTCTCGATGCCGTGCATGGCGCCCCGGTCGAACGGGGTGATCAGCACGGTGCGGGCTTCAGGAACCTGGAAGGTCGCGAGCTGCTGCAGCGGCGTGGGAGCGCCGTAGTAGTCCACCAGCAGCTTGCTGAACATCGCCGGGTGAGCGCGTCCGGTCCGGATCGCGGCGAATTCTTCGCGGGCATGCTCGGCGGCGCCGACCATCTTGTGTTCAGCGTCCTTGATGATGTAAGGGATCACGGCGTGGCGTCCTTCCAGTCAGTTGTCGCGGTACGACTACGCGTGGAGCGTCGTCCCGATCTTCTCACCTGCGACCACCCGCGCGATGTTCCCTTCGACTCCCAGGTCGAAGAACACCATCGGTAGCTTGTGCTCCCGCGCGAGGCTCACGGCGGTCGCGTCGGCGACCTTGAGGTCACGGGCAAGGAAGTCGTCGTAGGTGAGGTGATCGAACTTGGTGGCGTTGGGGTTGGTCCGCGGATCGGAGTCGTAGACACCGTCGGTGCCCTGCTTGGCCATCAGCAGCACCTCGGCGCCCACCTCAAGGGCTCGCTGCGCGGCAACGGTGTCGGTCGAGAAGTAGGGCATTCCCGAGCCGGCCCCGAAGATGACCACTCGGCCCTTTTCGAGATGACGCTGGGCGCGGCGGGGGATGTAAGGCTCGGCGACCTGCCCCATGGCGATCGCGGTCTGCACGCGGGTGGGGACACCGGCCTTCTCGCAGAAGTCCTGGAGCGCCAGGCAGTTCATCACAGTCCCAAGCATGCCCATGTAATCGGCGCGTGCCCGGTCCATGCCGCGATTCTGCAACTCCGCGCCACGGAAGAAGTTGCCGCCGCCGGTGACGATGGCGACTTCTACTCCGTTGGCGACGACGTCTGCGATCTGGGCGGCGATGCTGGCCACCACATCAGGATCGACACCGATGGAGCCACCCCCGAACGCCTCTCCGGACAGCTTCAGCAGGACTCGGCGATAGGGGCTGGCCACAGTGTCTCCTTCAGACTCGGTTCGAACTCCGGCTCAGGCTCCGGCGGCGAAACGCACGAAGCGCTTCACCGTGACCCCATTTTGCTTGAGCAGTTGGCCGACGGTCAGTTTGTCGTCAGAAACGCTGGCCTGGTCGACCAGGACGACCTCCTTGTAGAAGCCGTTAAGGCGGCCTTCGACGATCCGGGGGATGATCGCCTCGGGCTTGCCCTCTTCCTTGGCGGTCAACTCGGCGACGCGACGCTCGTTGGCCAGCACGTCGGCCGGGATCTCCTCGCGAGTGACGTAGCCCGGCCTCATGGCCGCGATCTGCATCGCGATACCACGGACGAACTCCGGCTCGCCACCGTCGTACTCGATCATCACCGCGACTTGCGGCGGCAGGTCGGAGGACCGCTTGTGAAGGTAGATACTGACGGGGCCTTCGTAACTCGCGGCATTGGCCAGCTCGAGCTTCTCGCCGATCTTGGTGCTCAACTCGGCAACCGCCTCTACCGCCGTCTTGCCCGAGGGCAACACGACTGCCTTGGCAGCCTCGACGCCATGGGCGCCGGCGGCCGCGACGGCCTCGGCGATCGACTGCGCCAACGCCATGAACTCACCGTTCTTGGCGACGAAGTCGGTCTCTGCGGCCAACTGGATCACCGCCGAACCCGCCGCGGCGACCAGCCCGTTGCTGGCCTCTCGGTCGGAGCGGTTCGCCATCTTGGCCGCGCCAGTCACCCGCAGGATCTCGATGGCGGCGTCGAAGTCGCCCGCCGCCTCGGTGAGCGCCTTCTTGGCGTCCATCATTCCAGCGCCCGTGGCATCACGGAGCTTCTTCACATCAGCAGCGGTAATCGTTGCCATCTCTACGTCTTGTCCTTCGTTGGAGTGTGTGGGTGATTACTGGGCATCGTCGGCGACCGGGGCAGCGGCCTCGGCGACCGGGGCAGCGGCCTCGGCGACCTCCGCGACCGGCTCGGCGACCGGCTCGGCGACCGGCTCGGCGACCGGCTCGACCACGTCGGCCGGCTCGACAACGGGCTCGGCCGGGGTGGCGGCAGCTGCGCCGGCGAGCAGATCGCGCTCCCAATCGGGCATCGGCTCTGCCTCTTCACCGGTGACGGCGCCGACGGAGCGGGACAGCAAGCCTTCGGCTACGGCGTCCGCGACCACCCTGGTCAGCAGCGCGACCGAACGGATCGCGTCGTCGTTGCCCGGGATGGCGAAGTCAACCTCGTCGGGATCGCAGTTGGTGTCGAGGATGCCGATGATCGGGATCTTCAGCTTGCGGGCCTCGTCGATGGCGAGGTGCTCCTTCTTGGTGTCGACCACCCAGATCGCCTGCGGTACGCGGCCCATGTCACGGATGCCGCCCAGCGTCTTGGCCAGCTTCTCCATCTTGCGCTTCTGCTGCAGCAGTTCCTTCTTGGTCAGCCCCGAGGAAGCGACATCCTCGTAGTTGAGCCCCTCAAGCTCCTTCATCTTCGAAATTCGCTTGCTGATGGTGCCGAAGTTCGTGAGCATGCCACCCAACC
>JBAVKY010000477.1:0-1703 GCA_049688555.1 Propionicimonas sp. | reverse complement strand
CCGTACCCGGTCGGGCGCGGCCGCGTAGGCGGCGAGCACGGTCATGAGGACGATGACGACCTCGGCCGCGACGAACGTCACGAACTGGAAGATCGCCGCCGAGCCCGTCTGCTCCCCGGTGAGGACGTCGCGCCCCTGCAGGACGGCGGGGAAGGCGAGGACCACGAAGGACAGCACGAGCACGGCCACGCCGAACCACGCCGTGACGTAGTCGAGCCAGCGCCAGAAGCCCGAGCGGCGGAGTTCGGGCCGGCGTCGCGGCGCCGGCGTCGGCCCTCCCCGTTTCGTCTGCTGGCTCAAGTCGGCCCCTGCCGGCCGAGGACCTTCCTCTTGTAGGCGCGCCAAGTGAAGGCCCACTGCTCCGGGTCCTCCATCGCCTCGGTGCGCCGCATCTGGTCGATGGGCTGGGCGTGCGGCGCGTCGAGCTCGAACGTCGCGTCGGCGTAGGCCTCGTCGACGCCCTTCTTGATCACGGCGGCCCACTCGTCCAGGTCGGCCTTGCTGTAGGTCTCGCACGGCTCCGGCGTGAACGGCTCGGGCACCACCCACGGGTGGTGGCTCATCCAGTAGCTCTGGATGCCGAAGTCGACCATGCGGTCACGCACCGCCTCGGTGCCGACGCCGGTGTCCTCCTTGAGCTTCTCCAGGCTGTAGCGCACCTGGTCGAGCCGGCGGTGGCCTTCGGCATACGGCCGGCTGACGCCCGGGATGGCCATGAGCAGGTTGTCGAGGTAGTTGTTGTTGAGCACGGAGATCTCGGCGACCTCCTTGAGACCCTCGGGACCCAGGTTGCGGATCCAGGCGTAGGCGCGGATGACGCCCATCCAGTTGCCGAGGAACCCGCGCACGCGGCCGATGCTCTCCGGCCGGTCGTAGTCGAGGTGGTACCGGTCGCCCAGCTTCGTCACCATCGGCACCGGCAGGTACGGCGCCAGCTTCTCGGTGACCATGTAGGCGCCACTCGCCGGGCCCTCGCAGCCGTGCGGGCTCGAGAAGGTCTTGTGCAGGTTGAAGTGGCAGGCGTCGAAGCCCGCGTCACGCGCCCGCGCGACGCCGAGGATGCCGTTGGCGTTGGCCTGGTCGGTGAAGGCCAGGGCGCCGGCGTCGTGCAGCACCTCGACGTACTTGTCGATCTGCGGGTTGTAGATGCCGGTGTCCTCGGGGTTGGTGATCATGCAGCCGACGGTCTTCTCGCTGACGGCCGCGCGGAACGCCTCGAGGTCCGGATAGCCGTTCTCGTCGGGCATGACGGTGATGACCTTGAAGCCGGCCACCATGGGCGTCGCCGCGTCGCACGGGTGCGAGAAGATGGTCGTGATCATCTCGGTGCGCTGGTCGAGCTCGCCACGGGCCTCGAAGTACCGGCGCATCACGCACGCGTTCGTGTACACGGCGTGCGAGCCGCCGCCGGGCTGCAGCGTGAAGGCGTCCATGCCGCTGATCGACTTCAGGTACTGCCCGGTCTGGTAGACGATCTCGAGCAGCCCCTGCAGGGTGTCCTCGTCCTGCCACGGGTGCACGTCGGCGGCCCTGTGGCCGCGGATGAGCTCCTCGTGCATCTTGGGCGAGTACTTCATGGTGCAGGTGCCCTCGCTGATGTCGCTGCCGAGGTCCATGCCCAGCGTCATCTGCGCGTACCGCAGGTAGTGGCGCATGACCTGGTACTGGGCCATCTCCGGCAGCTCCGGCGCGACGGTGCGGGC
>JBAVKY010000476.1:0-22169 GCA_049688555.1 Propionicimonas sp. | reverse complement strand
ATCGAGGGCTGCCTGGAACGGTTCGCTGGCAGCCAGATCCACCGCCATTGGACGGTAGCCGGGCTCCCCCGAGTTCTGCTGGTCCACCAGCACAGCCATGTCAGCGAAGACGTCCCGAACCTGGGCTTCGTCCACCAGGCCGTGGCGTAGCCAGTTCGCGATGAGCTGGCTCGAGATCCGCAGAGTGGCGCGATCCTCCATGAGTCCGACCCCCTCCAGGTCGGGCACGGTCGAACACCCGATCCCAAGGCCCACCCACCGCACCACATAGCCCAGGATCGACTGCGCGTTGGTGCGCAGCTCGTGGTCGATCTGACCCTCGCTCAGGTGCTCCCGCAATAGCGGCACTTCGAGGAGCTTGCGCCGATCGGTCGTCCGCCCCGCCAACGCCGCCTGGCGTTCGGCAACGTCCACGCGCAGGTAGTGCAGGGCGTGCAACGTGGCGGCAGTCGGCGACGGCACCCAGGCGCAGTTGGCGCCGGCCAGTGGGTGCCCGATCTTCTGAGCGAGCATTTCGGCCATGGCAGCAGGCTTGGCCCACATTCCCTTGCCGATCTGGGACTGGCCGCGGAAACCGGCGGCGAGCGCGATGTCGACGTTGCGGTCCTCGTAGGCGTTCAGCCAGACCGTCGACTTCATGTCGTTCTTGCGCACCAGCGGACCGGCCTCGAAGTCGGAGTGGATCTCGTCACCCGTGCGATCCAGGAAGCCGGTGTTGATGAAAATCACCCGATCGCTGGCCGCGGCGATGCACGCCTCGAGGTTGAGCGACGTGCGCTTCTCCTCGTCCATGATCCCGATCTTGAGGGTGGTCGACGGTAACCCGAGGGCCTGTTCGACCGCGGCGAAGATCTCGACCGTGAGCGCCACCTCGGCCGGGCCATGCTGCTTGGGTTTGACGATGTAGACGCTGCCGGCCCGCGAGTTCGTGAACCGTCCGAGGTGGCGCAGGTCGTGCAGCGATGCGGTCGCGCACACCATGGCGTCCAGCAGTCCCTCGGCGACCGGCACTCCCGCAGCCGTGCGGACGGCGTCAGTGGTCATGTGGTGGCCGACGTTGCGCACCAGCAGCAGGGAGCGTCCCGGCAATGTCAGCAGGCTGCCGTCGGGAGCGGTGTAGTGACGGTCGGGGTACAGCTTGCGGAAGACCTGTCGGCCCCCCTTGTCGAAACTGGCCGTCAGGCCACCCGTGAGCAGGCCGAGCCAGGTCCGGTAGGCCAGGGCCTTGTCCTCCCCGTCGACCGTGGCGACGGAGTCCTCCAGATCGACGATCGTGGTGACTGCCGCTTCCACGATCATGTCAGCCACCCCGGCGTGGTGACTGCGTCCGACCGGGTTGCCGGGGTCGATGACCAACTCGACATGCAGGCCATGTCGGCGCAACAGGACCCCGCCGTCGCGCCACCCGGCGAACTGGCCCGGGTCGGCCAGCCCGGTCACGGTGGTGTCGGTCTCGGCCAGCAGGGTGTCGGTCTCGATCTGATAGGCCACTACGTCGGCGTGGCTGCCGGTGGCCAGTGGGAACAGCTCGTCCAACAGCCGATCCGCCTCGGCGATCACCTGGGCGCCTCGCGCCTGGTCAAAGCCCGGGGCCAGTTCGTGGTCGAGCGGCAGCGCGTCCGTGCCATAGAGCGCGTCGAACAGCGAACCCCACCGCGCGTTCGCGGCGTTGAGCGCGTAGCGCGGGACGGTGGCCGGCACCACAAGTTGCGGCCCGGCGATTCGCGAGATTTCGGGGTCCACCCGCGTGACGTGAACCGTCACCTCAGGCGCTGCCACGAGGTAGCCGATCCCGGCCAGGAAGGCCTCATACTCGGACGGATCGCCGGCGCCATGTTCGCGATGCCACGCGTCCAATGCTGCCTGAAGCTCGTCACGGCGGGCCAACGCCGCCGCGATCGGAGCCGCGTACGTGTCCTGCAGCCCGGCGAGGATCCCCCAGAAGCCCTCTTCGGACAGGTCGAGTCCGGGGAGCAGTTCCCGTTCGACGAACGACCTCAGGGCATCATCGACCCGGAGTCCTGCAGTGGTGGGCGACATCGCCTTCCCTTCTCTGTGCTGTCAGCGGTTCTTTCGCTTCTCCCGCGCCCGCACCTCGACACGCACCGGAGTGCCGCGGAACCCGAAGTCCTCCCGGAGTCGTCGCTCCACGAAACGGACGTACTGCGGATCGAACTGGCCCGAGGTGAACAGGGCGAACGTCGGCGGGCAGTTGTGTGCCTGCGTGCCGAACAGGATGCGCGGCTGCTTGCCGCTCCGGACCGGGTGCGGATGCGCGGCCGCCAGGCGTCCGAGGAAGGCGTTCAGCTTGCCTGTCGAGACGCGAGTCTCCCACCCCGCCAGGGACTCTTCGATGGCTGCGGAGAGCCTGTCGACGTTGCGTCCGGTCAGCGCGGAGATGTTCACACTCGGCGCCCAACCGAAGGCGCGGATGTCCTGCTCGACCTCCCGGGCCAGGTAGTGACGGCGCTCCTCGTCGGTGAGGTCCCACTTGTTGTACGCGATCACCAGGGCCCGCCCGGCTTCCTCCACCATGGTCAGCACTCGCAGGTCCTGATCGCTGATCGTCTCGGACGCATCCAGCACGACCACGCACACCTCGGCGCGCTCAATCGCCCCCTGGGTGCGCAAGGAGGCGTAGTACTCGTGCCCGGAGGCTTCCTTGACGCGTCGCCGGAGCCCGGCGGTATCGATGAAGCGGTAGAGCACCCCGCCGACCTCCACCAGCTCGTCCACCGGGTCGACAGTGGTTCCGGCGACGTCGTCCACCACCGCGCGACGGGAACGGGCCAACTTGTTGAGCAGCGACGACTTGCCGACGTTGGGACGGCCGATGATGGCGACCCGTCGCGGGCCGCCCGGCTCGACATCGCTGGCCACCGGGGCCTGAGGTAGGACCGCCAGCAGGGCGTCCAGCAGGTCACCGGTGCCGCGTCCGTGCATCGCCGAGACCGGCCACGGCTCCCCCAGCCCCAGGTTCCACATGGTCGCCGCATCGGCCTCGGCGCGCGCATCGTCAACCTTGTTGGCCGCCAGCACCACGGGCTTCTTGCTGCGGCGCAGCACCTCGACCACGGCCTCGTCGACATCCTGGGTGCCCACGGTGGCATCCACAACGAACAGCACCGCGTCCGCAGCCGCGATGGCCAGTTCGGCCTGCTCGGCGATCTGGGCGGCCATCCCGACGGCGTCAGGGGCCCAACCGCCCGTGTCCACGATGACGAACTCTCGACCGTTCCACTCCGCGTCGTAGGAGACCCGGTCGCGGGTGACTCCCGGCACGTCCTGGACGACGGCTTCGCGGCGTCCGATGATCCGGTTGACTAGCATCGATTTGCCGACGTTGGGACGCCCGACGACGGCCACCACCGGCAAGAGAGCGTCGCTCATGACACCTCGACCAGGTCGAGCACGGTCTGGATGGTCTCCTCGAGGGTGAGGTAGGTGCAGTCGAGGTGAATCACCCCGTCCGCGGCGGTCGTGAAGTTGACCAGCCGCGAATCGTCCGCGTCGCGCCGAAGCACCTGGTCGGCCAGCGCGCTGGCCTCCACCGCTCCCCCGAGATCGAGCTGGCGGCGAGCCATCCGGACCTCTGGATCGGCGGTCAACAGCAGGCGGACCCTCGCGTCGGGGGCCACCACGGTGGTGATGTCTCGGCCTTCAGCGACGATGCCCTGCGGCGCCGCGTCGATGATCGCTCGCTGTCGCCACACCAGGTTCGCCCTGCACTCGGCCACGGTCGACACCGCGCTCACCGTGCTGGCCACCTCCTGGCTACGGATGCGCTCGGTGACGTCCACACCGTTCACCCGGACCCACTGGTCGATCGGGTCCGTACTGATCGCGAGGTCCGCCAGCAGCGTGGCCTGGGTGACGCCGGCGGCATCGGACGGATCCACCCCGGCGTCGAGGAAGGCGCAGGTGACGGCGCGATACATGGCGCCGGTGTCGAGGTACGCCAACCCTAGGCGTTGGGCCACTCCGCGCGAGGTGGTGGACTTGCCCGACCCACTCGGCCCGTCGATGGCGATTACAAGGCGTTCTGCCATGGCAGTGGCTCCTTCACAGCTGTGGTTCACGGTCGCGCAGGGTCCACCCCGCGGCAAGCATGGCGGTTTGCAGGGCGGGAACGCGGTCTGGGGCCACCTGCACCGACAGGTAGCCGATTTCGCGTTCGAGGTCGTGGTCGATCGACACGTCCTCGACATTCACGCCGGCTCCTTGGATGTCGGCGAAGAGGCGTGCCAGTGCGCCGGGAGCGTCCGGGATCTCCACCACGACCTTCGCATAGTCCACCGGTGCCAGTCCGTGCTTGCCGGGCAGCGACCGCGTCCCTTCCCTGCCGCGTTCCAGCAGTTCGGTGACCCGGCGCGGGTCGTCCAAGGCTTCGGCGAGTTGCGCCAGATCGTCCTGCAACGCGGCAAGTTCGAGGCGGACGGCAGCGGCGTTGGCGGTGAGGATCTGTCGCCACAGCTGGGGATCCGACCCGGCGATCCGGGTCACGTCGCGGACGCCCTGACCGGCCAGCCGCAAGTGCTCGGCGGGAACCTCGGTGAGTCGGCCGGCCATCAGGACCGAGACCAGGTGCGGTACGTGGGAGACCTGCGCGACGGCCTCGTCGTGATGAGCGGCGCCCATGGTGACGCGTCGTCCGCCGCAGAGGCGGGCCAGTTCCTGAACGTCCAGCACCGCGTGGGCCGCCGACGTGTCGTGAGGCGTGATCACCCAGGTCCGGTCGATGAACAGGTCTGCGTTCGCCGTCAACGGGCCCACCCGCTGCGATCCAGCCATCGGGTGCGAGCCGACGTAGCGAGAAAGATCGACCTCGCTGCGGCGCAGCGCAGCCAGCACGGTCCCCTTCACCGAGCCCACATCGGTGACCGTGGCGTTCGGGTAGGTCAGCAACGCTTTCTGGATGACGGCGGCGAGGGATCCCGGCGGGACGGCGACCACCACCAGCCGGACCGCCGCTGGAACCGGACGCTCGGTCGTGCCGGCGCCTCTGGAGGCCGCCACGCGCGCATGGCTCGACACGACGTCGGTGAGGTGAACCGAGACCCCTGCTCGGGTCAGCGCGCAGCCGACGGAGGCGCCAACCAGCCCGGTCCCGATCACGAGCGTGGGTGACAGGTCGATGTCGATCACTGCCCACCCTTCTGCACGAAGGATCGGACGTACTCCTCGGCGTCGGTCTCCAAGACGGCGTCGATGTCGTCAAGGATCGCGTCGTAGGCCTCAGCAGCCCCAGCGTCGCGGGAGGAGCGCGCGCTGGGCGACACGGTCAGCTCGATTGCCGATTCCCGTCGCTGGGTGGCGGGTTGCCCGCGCCGAACCCGGTTGGCCATGCGTCCTCCTCGCTCGCCGTAAGCCTATCGTCACCGAACGGGTCGGCCAGATCGACGCGGTGCCGCTGCCCGGCGCCGTCGGCGATCACGAGCCACTCCCAGTCGGCCGCTTCGATGGCCTCGCCGTGGCGCTCGACGAGCCTGCCGCGAAGCCCGGCCCGGGTGTCCGGCGGGCCCACCGTCGTGGCCTCGGCGGGCAGTGACTGGGGAAATGGCCGTAGCCGCCCGGCACGCTGCAGTGCTTCGTAGGGCGACCGCGGATCCAGCTCCGCCCAGGCCAGGTCGAGCGCGGCGAGCTGTGGCGACTCCCAGCCCAGCTGGTGGCGTGCGGCGTAGGCATTGATCAGGGCGTACCTGGCGGCCCAATCGAGCCGGTCGGCACACCGCAGCGCGTCGCCACTGAGGTCGGTGAGTACGTCCTGCCACGCCTGCAGCACGCCGGCGTCGCCGCCGTGGCGCTGCTGGTGGGAGCTGGCGGCCTCGCAGTAGGCGCTCTGCAGCTCTACGGCGGTGAGCCGCCGCCCGTCCGCCAACATCAGTGGCTGCTGCAGCGTCAGGTCGTGACTGACCTGGTGGAAGGCCGCGACCGGGTCGGCCAGTCGGAACACCGGCATCGTCCCACGTTCCAGCGTGGCCAGGACGGCCCCTGCGGTTCCCACCTTGAGCCAGGTCGACCAGGGGGAACGGTTCGCGTCACCGGTGATGACGTGCAGCCGCCGCCACCGTGAACCGTCCGCGTGGGGCTCATCGCGGGTGTTGATGATCGGCCTCAGGCGCGTGGTCTCGATTCCCTCGCGCCGTTCGAAGAAGTCGGCGCGTTGGCTGAGTTGGAAGCCGGGACGCTCCCCATGCCGCCCGATCCCCAGCCTGCCGGCGCCGCAGACGACGGTCCGAGAGACCAGGAACGCGGTGAACCCGGCGACGATGTCCGACCAACGGGTGCTCCGGTTGAGTAAGTAGTTCTCGTGGCACCCGTACGAGGCACCCTTTGAATCGGTGTTGTTCTTGAAGATGCGAAGCTCCACGCCCAGCTTCCTGGAGGCCTCACGCGCTGCGGTGGCGACGATCCAGTCACCGGCCTGGTCGTACGCGACGGCAGCGGACGCGCTGGTGACTTCCGGCCCGGAGTACTCCGGGTGTGCGTGGTCGACGTAGAGCCGGGCGCCGTTGACCAACATGCAGTCATACGGCTCACTCCGCCGGGTGGAACCCACCGGGCAGCCCTGAACCACCATGGCCGAGGTGAGCAACGGATCCAAGTCGGGCGCCGCCGGGGCGTGGATCCCGTACTCGGTCTCAATTCCCAGCAACATCGGACGTGATCGCGCGGGGGCTGGTCAGGGTGCGCAGGAAGATGATGCGTTCGCCCTTGCGGCCGGAGATCCGCGCCCAATCGTCCGGGTTGGTGGTGTTGGGCAGATCCTCGTTCTCGGTGATCTCCGCCTCGCAAGCGGCCAGCACGTGGGCCTGCGCCACACCGCGCTCCCCGCCGGCGATCACCTGCTTGATGGCCGCCTGCTTGGCACGATTGACGATGCTGGCCAACATGGCGCCGGAGACGAAGTCCGCCACGTACAGGATTTCCTGTGCTCCGCTGGCGTAGGTGACCTCGATGAACCGGTTCTCCTCGGTGCGCGCGAAGAGCCTGCTCACGATGAGTTCGATCAGGCCGCCCGCACCCTCCGGATGGTTCAACGGGATCCCGTCGGTCAGGTAGCGGCGCAGAATGTCGGCCGCCACTCCAGCATCGGGACGCGGCAGCTTGATCTTCACGTCGAGTCGTCCGGGGCGAAGGATCGCCGGGTCGATGAGGTCCTCGCGGTTGGTGGCGCCGATCACGATCACGTTCGCCAGTGACTCGACGCCGTCGATCTCGCTGAGCAACTGGGGAACGATGGTGGACTCCACGTCGGAGGAGACCCCGCTGCCGCGGGTGCGGAACAGCGAGTCCATCTCGTCGAAGAAGACGATCACTGGCCGGCCGTCGGCGGCGTGTTCTCGGGCGCGGCGGAAGATCTGCCTGATCTGTCGTTCGGTCTCCCCCACGTATTTGTCGAGAAGTTCGGGGCCCTTGATGTTGAGGAAGTGGCTGCCCGCCGCGTTGGCGACGGCTTTGGCGATCATGGTCTTGCCACACCCGGGAGGTCCGTAGAGCAGCACCCCCTTCGGGGGCCGGAGTCGGAACTCGCTGAACAGGTCCCGGTGGCGGAAGGGCAGTTCCACCGCGTCACGGAGCTGGTCGATCTGCGTCGCCAGCCCGCCGATGTCGGCGTAGGTGACGTCGGGGATCTCCTCGAGGGTGAGCTCGGCGACGTCAGTGCGGGGCACGTTCGCCAGGGCGACGTTGGCGCGCCGGTCGCACAACAGGGTGTGGCCGACGTCCAGCAGTTCGGGGTCGAGCCAGGACGCCGCCAGCAGCACCACGTCCTCACCGGCAGCGGTGGCCGCGAGCAGGCGGCCGTCCGGCAGCACCTCACGAAGCCGGACGGTCTCCCCCGCGGCCTCGGCGTCGGCGAGACCGACCACGACGGACGCCTCGTTGAGCAGCACCCGACGGCCCACCACGATCGCCTCCAGCGCGATCTCCGGGGTTGCCCGGCACCGCAACAGCCGGCCGCCGGTGGCAACGTCCACCGTGTTCTCGTCCGTGCCGACCACCAACCCGAACGTGTTTGGAGGGCCTGCCAGTTGATCGAGTTCTGCGCGCAAGGCGACGAGCGAATCGCGCGCCTGCTGCAACGTCTGGGTCAGCCGATCGTTCTGTTGGGCCAGCGAGCGCAGGTCGGTGCGGGCATCGGCCAGCCGCCGTTCTGCCAGCTCCCGTTGACGCTGCAGCTGTTCGCGATCGTCCATCTCATCCCTGTCCGGGGTCGCTGGTCACCCCCGCAGGACGCGGCCCGGTGTAGTCAGGACCATACGCCCCCGGGGCAGGACGGCGACGGCGCATCGGCGCTGTCGTGCCGTGCGCCAGGCGGCGTACGAAGACGAGGAAGCCGGTGTGCCCCGAAGTGCCGTGGCCCGGACGGATCGCCAAGCCTTCGGCGTGCCACTCCCTGATCGACAGCTCGTGCGCCTTCGGTTCGGTGAAACCGCCGTGCACCCGCAGGGTGTCCATGGTGCGCCCGAGCTGGGTGGTGGTGGCGACATAACAGCACAGCATCCCGCCGGGAATCAGGACGTCCGCGACGACGTCGATGCACTCCCAGGGAGCGAGCATGTCCAAGAAGGCGCGGTCCACCTCCTCGGGACCGATAGCCTCGACCAGGTCACCCTCACGCAACTCCCACGCGGGGTGCGGCTCGCCGTAGAACGACTCCACGTTGCGACGGGCGATCGCCGCGAAATCGCTGCGGCGTTCGTAGGAGTAGAGCCGCCCGGTCTGGCCGATGGCCCGCAACAGGAAGATGCTGAGGGCTCCCGATCCGGCTCCGGCCTCGAGCACCCGCGCCCCGGGGAAGATGTCGGTCTGGACGAGAATGTGCGCGGCGTCCTTGGGGTAGACCACCGCAGCCCCGCGGGGCATCGTGACGGTGAACTCCTCCATGAGGGCGCGGAACGCCAGGTAGGCGCCACCGCCCGCCGAGGTGACGACGGACCCCTCGGACGAGCCGATCAGCGTGTCGTGGCTGATTCCGCCCTTGGTGGTGTGGAAGGTGCCGCCGGGGTTGAGCACGAACGAGTGCCGGCGTCCCTTGGCGTCGGTCAGGGCGATTCGTTCGCCGGCGACGAACGGGCCGGTGCGCACTCCGTTCAACTCAGCCATGACGGATGCTCCACAGGCCGAGTTCTCCGCCTGAGCCGAACGGCGAACCGACCAGGGTCACGGCCTTGTTCATCATCAGGATCCCGTCCCCCTGAGAGATCGGCACCACCGTCGCATCCAGGGCAGCCAACTGCTGCAACTGGGCCAAGGCGGCGAGACGCTGGTCGCCGGAGGTGGTCCGCGCCAGGAGCTGCAGCTGGTCGATCCGCGTGTGGCTGGCCGCCAGGGGTGAGTCGGTGTACGCCTGCAGCCACCCCATGGCGGTATTCACGTGGGCAAAGGCGTCGGTCAGCACCAGATCCGCCGAACCGCCGGTGACGAGGCGAACACTGACCTTGTCCAGTTCTTCGATCCGTCCGCGAATGACGTTGGCCAGGTCGGCGAGGCCAGGGGCTGAGGGCGAGTACCCCAGTGTGAGCGTGATCCGGTCACCCTTGATGGTGGGCAGCTTCGGCCGTCCGCCCGCTTCGAAGGCATCGACGGCTCCTTCGACCCCGACGGGAACGACCGAGCGAAGCGTCCGGTCCTGCTGCAGGGCCTTCGCAACGCCCTGACGCAGGGTGGCGTTGGAGCGCAACCGTGAATCCGCCGACCACAGCAGGCGCGTGATCCGGGATCCCGACAGCGGGTACCGGATGAATCCCTGGGCTGTGGTTTGAGTGGTGCTGACCGTGATCTCGTCCTCCAACCGCTGCAGCGCGGCTGGGTCCAGCGTGCGCCAGATCATGTCGGCGGTGCCGTCGGCGATCGCGGACTCAGCCGCGACAGAGTCCGCCAGTCGGTTCAGCCGGATCCGGTCGATCACGCCGACCAGCGGGCCCACGTAGGTGGCGAAGCGCGTGAAGTCGACCCCGGTGTCGGCGATGGCCTCAACCTGGTAGGGGCCGGAGCCGACCGGAGGTGAGGCCAGCGGCAGGGCGGTGTCGGGGTCGAAGGTCTGCTGGTCGACGATGGAGGCGGCCAACGACGCCAACCCGTAGCCGAACTGGTTGTCGGCGTAGCTGAGCTGGAACCGAACCGTGAGCGGGTCGGGAGTGTCGATCCGCTTCAGCGAGGAGAGCATCGAGATCGACGTTCCGGGCGCATTGAAACGCAGGGCCCGTTGGATGCTGAACTTCACGTCACTGGAGGTCAGCTCGTCGCCGTTGTGAAACAGCAGTCCCTGCGGCAGCGTGCACTCGTACTGAGTGGGCGAGGTGAAGATGCAGTCCGTGGCGGCGTCCGGCTTCAGTTCCCCGTTGCTCGGCAACACGAGCATCAGGCGCTGGTACACGCTGGTGGCGATGAACACGTCACTGTCGGCGAGAGCGATCGCCGGGTCGGCAGTGTGGATCGGCCCCGACGTTGCCACGGTGAAGTCCCGCGGGGTCACCGTCGCCGATGGGGTCACGGTGGGCTGGACCGACGGTGTGCAGCCGGCGACCAGCACCGCGACCAGCGCCGCCAGCCAGAGCACGGGTCGGCCTCGTTCAACGAGCATTGAAGTACTTCGCCTCCGGGTGGTGGACGATGAGGGCGTCGGTGGACTGCTCGGGGTGCAACTGCAGTTCCTCTGACAAGGTAACGCCGATCCGCTCGGGCTGGAGCAGGTCCACCAGGACGCGGCGGTCTTCCAGATCAGGGCAGGCCGGGTAACCGAACGAATACCGGGAGCCACGGTACGCCTGGTCGCGGATCATGCCATCGACGTCGGCATCACCGGTCAGTCCCAGTTCGCCGCGCACCCGGGCATGCCAGAACTCGGCGAGGGCCTCGGTCAACTGGACGCTGAGCCCGTGCAGTTCGAGGTAGTCGCGATAGGCGTCCGCCGCGAACAGCTCACCCGTGGCGCGGGCGACCGCTGAGCCCATGGTGACCAGCTGGAACGCGATCACGTCCGGGCCCAGGTCGGCAGCCTCGTCCGCATCGCGGAAGAAGTCGGCCAGGCACAGCCGCCGCTCACGTGACTGGCGGGGGAAGTTCAGCCGGTGCAGGATCCGTCCGTGGTCGTCCGGATCCGCGATCACCAGATCGTTGCCCTCGCTGTGGCACGGCCAGTAGCCGTACGTCACGGCGAACTCCGCGAGTCCGTCCGTCCGAATCCGGTCCAGCCACCGGCGCAGCCGCGGAATCCCTTCGACCTGCACCAGTTCCTCGTACGTCGGTCCCCCGGGCGTGCCCCGCAACCCCCATTGCCCGAGGAAGGTGGCCCGATGGTCGAGCCACTGTGCCACGTCGGCCAGCTTGATCCCCTTCACGATGCGGCTCCCCCAGAACGGCGGCGTGGGGATCTCCAGGCCACGGGCCACCTCGGAGCGTCCGACGGCAGTCGGCTCGGCGACCTCCGGACGGGGTTTGGCGGTCACTCGGCGGCGGCGCGGTTCCGGCAGCGCGGCACCGGGCTCACCGCGTTTGACCGCCATCACCTTCTCCATCAGCGACAAGCCTTCGAAGGCGTCCCGGGCGTAGCGCACCTCGCCGCGGTAGAGGTCGTTGAGGTCCTCCTCGACGAAGGCCCTGGTCAGCGCGGCACCGCCGAGCAGCACCGGAAAACCGGTCAGATTCCGGGCGTTCAGCTCCAGAAGGTTGTCCTTCATGACCACCGTCGATTTCACCAACAGCCCCGACATCCCGATGGCGTCGGCGTTGTGCACCAGGGCGGCCTCGATGATGGCACTGACCGGCTGCTTGATGCCGAGGTTCACCACGGTGTAGCCGTTGTTGGTGAGGATGATGTCGACCAGGTTCTTCCCGATGTCGTGCACATCCCCCTTGACCGTGGCGAGCACGATCGTGCCCTTCCCGGCCGCGTCCGCCTTGTCCAGGTGCGGTTCCAGGTAGCGGACGCAGGTCTTCATGACCTCCGCCGACGCGAGGACGAACGGCAACTGCATCTGGCCGGCCCCGAACAGCTCTCCCACCACTTTCATGCCCGCCAGCAGGTCGTCGTTGATGATCGCCAGGCCGGGCTTGGCGAGCAACGCCTCGTCGAGGTCGGCTTCGAGCCCCTTGGCCTCCCCGTCGATGATCCGGCGTTGCAGCCGCTCGGCGACGGGAAGCGAGTCGAGCTCGGCACGACGGGCTTCTCGGGTATCGGCGGCGGTGACGCCTTCGAACAACTCCAGGAAGCGGGTCAACGGGTCATAGCCCTCGCGACGACGGTCGTAGACCAAGTCCTCGGCGACCCGCCGCTGCTCCTCGGGGATCCTGGCGATGGGCACGATCCGGGCCGCCGGAACGATCCCGGAGTCCAGGCCGGCCTGGACGCACTCGTGCAGGAAGACCGAGTTGAGCACCTGGCGGGCTGCCGGGTTGAGCCCGAAGGAGACGTTGGAGACGCCGAGGGTGGTGTGGACGCCTGGATGCGCGGTGGTCACCCGGCGGATCGCTTCGATGGTCTCGATCGCGTCGCGGCGGGTCTCCTCCTGACCGGTCGCGATCGGGAAGGTGAGGCAGTCGACGATGATGTCGCCGACCGCCAGGCCCCAGTTCTGGGTGAGGTCGGCGATCAGTCGTTCGGCCACCCGAACTTTCCAGTCGGCGGTGCGAGCCTGGCCTTCCTCGTCGATGGTGAGCGCGACGACGGCAGCGCCGTGCTCCTTCACCAGTGGCATCACCCGGGCGAACCTGGATTCCGGGCCGTCGCCGTCCTCATAGTTGACCGAGTTGATGACGCAGCGTCCGGCGAGCTTCTCCAGACCGGCCTCCAGCACTTCCGGCTCGGTCGAGTCGAGCATGATCGGCAGCGACACCGCCGTCGCCAGCCGTCCGGCGAGTTCGGCCATGTCCGCGGCTCCGTCGCGTCCGACGTAGTCCACACACAGATCCAGCAGGTGGGCACCGTCTCGACTCTGCTGCTTGGCGATGTCGACGCAGTCGGCCCAGCGGCCCTCCAACATGGCCTCGCGGAAGGCCTTGGAGCCGTTGGCATTGGTGCGCTCCCCGATCGACAGGTACGTGGTGTCCTGCCGCAGCGGAACCTCGGCGTACAGCGAGGAGACCGCGGACACCGGGTCGGGAGTGCGGATGGAGGGGCTCAGCCCCCTCATCGCCGCCGCGAGCCGGGCGATGTGGGCAGGGGTGGTGCCACAGCACCCGCCGACCAGCCCGAGGCCGAACTCCGCGGTGAACTGCTGCAGATAGGTAACGAAGTCGTCGGGCCCCATCGGATAGCGGGCCCCGGTGGGAGTCAGTTCCGGCAGCCCGGCATTGGGCATGCAGGCCACCGGGATCCGAGCGTGCCGGGCGAGGTGACGCAGGTGCTCGCTCATCTCGGTCGGGCCGGTGCCGCAGTTGAGGCCGATGACATCGACCTCGAGCGGTTCCAGGGCGGTGAGGGCGGCGCCGGTCTCGCTGCCGAGCAGCATGGTTCCGGACGTCTCGATGGTCACGTTGACCAGGACGGGCAGGTCGACGCCGAGGGCGGCTGAGGCCCGCCGGGCGCCGTTGACAGCGGCCTTGGCCTGCAGGAGGTCCTGACAGGTCTCGATCTGGAACGCGTCGACCCCGCCGGCGATCATCGCCTCGGCCTGGTGCTGATAGGCGTCGCGTAACGCGGCGTAGCTGATGTGGCCCAGGCTGGGCAGCTTCGTTCCCGGGCCCATACTGCCCAGCACGAATCGTGGCCGTTCCGGCGTGGCGACGGCGTCGGCCGCCTGCCGGGCGATCCTGCCCCCGGCTTCGGCGAGTTCGCCGAGCCGTCCGGGGATGTCGTACTCGCTCAAGGCGCTCAGGTTCGTGCCGAAGGTGTTGGTCTCGATGCAGTCGGCGCCAGCCTCCAGGTAGGCGGCGTGGATCGCCGCCACCACGTCGGGGCGCGAGACGTTGAGCACCTCGTTGCAGCCCTCGTAGCCCTCGAAATCATCGAGGCTGAGGTCGAATCCCTGCAGCATGGTGCCCATCCCGCCGTCGGCCACGAGGATGCGGTCGTTCAGGGCAGCGCGCAGATCAGAGGTCATGAGGGCCCAGTGTAGAGGCGTGGCTCAGAACGGTCGCCTACAGTGGGGGCCATGGCGCGAGGCGGGTTGAAGGAACTGCGGAATCCGGCAGTCGTGGCAGCCTTCGGTGGCTGGAACGACGCCGGCGATGCGGCCAGCGCTGTGATCGACCATCTCGCCGACCACTACGACGCCCGGCTCGAGTTCTCCTTCGATCCCGAGGACTACTACGACTTCCAGGTGAACCGGCCCACGGCACGCATGGTGAAGCCGGGGGAACGGATCATCGAATGGCCCACCACCGAGGTGCTCGTGGCGAACCTGCCGGAGCGCGATCTCGTCCTGATCGGTGGACCTGAACCCAACTACCATTGGCGTGACTACACCAACTCGCTGATGTCGATGCTCCGCTCGGTACGTCCCGAGATCGTGGTGCTGCTGGGGGCGTTGCTCACCGATGCGCCGCACTCCCGTCCGGTTCCGGTGGCCGCGACGGCTGGGAGTACGGCCGTCGCCGAGGAACTGGGCCTGGACGTGTCGAGCTACGAAGGACCCACCGGCATCATTGGGGTCATCGCCAACGAGTGCACCAGCGCGGGCTATCCAACGGTGTCGCTGTGGGCCTCGGTGCCGCACTACGTGGCTGAGCCACCCAACCCTAAGGCAGCGCTGGCCCTGTTGGCGAGGCTGGAGGACGTCTTGAACACCCCGCTGGAAACCGGTGACCTGCCGGAGTCGGCGGCGATCTGGGAATCCCAGGTCAATGACCTGATCGCCGATGACCCGGACATCGCGACCTACATCGCCGCCCTGGAGGAGCGGCGGGACGAGCAAACCCCGACCCCCAGTGGCGAGACGATCGCAGCCGAGTTCGAGCGCTACCTCAAGCGCCGGAACCGGCCCTGAGCGCCTGTTTCCGCAATGCGCTGACCATCACGTCCGGGTCCTTTGCCCGAAACACCGCTGACCCGGCCACAAACGTGTCCGCGCCGGCCTCCGCACAGCGCTCGATGGTGCTCGGCGAGATGCCGCCGTCGACCTGCAACCAGAGTTCCAAGCCCCGCTGGTCGAGCATCGCACGGGTGCGTCGGATCTTGGGTAGGCAGACGTCCAGAAACTCCTGTCCGCCGAAGCCGGGTTCGACCGTCATCAACAGCACCATGTCGAGCTCGCCCAGCAGGTCCTCGTACGGTTCGATCGGGGTCGCCGGACGCAGCGCCATGGCGGCGCGGGAGCCAAGCGCGCGGAGCTCACGGGCCAGCTTCACCGGGGCATCGGATGCCTCAATGTGGAACGTCACCGACTCACACCCGGCAGCCGCGTACCCAGGGGCCCAGCGGTCCACCTCGGCGATCATCAGATGGATGTCCATCATCATCGAGGTGTGCGTCCGCAGGTTCTCGATCAGGGGCAGGCCGAAGGTGAGGTTCGGGACGAAACGGTTGTCCATCACGTCGAGGTGCACCGCGTCCGCGCTGGGGATTCGGGCGATCTCAGCGGCCAGGTTGGCGAGGTCGGCGTTCAGGATACTGGGCGTGATGGCGATTCCCACGAACCGAGCTTAGCGGGATCGGCGGCGCAGCAAGGCGAGGAACATCGCATCGGTGCCGTGGCGATGGGGCCACAGCTGGACGAAGTCGCCCACTGCAGCCCCGGGGACCTCTGGCAGGTAGTCGGGGGCGTGCAGGACCTCCGCGGTTCGCGGATCGATCGTGGCCAGAACGCCGTGGGTCTCAGCCAGATGTGGGGAACACGTAACGTAGGCGACCACCCCGCCGGGCATCGCTGAGTCGATCGCCGCCTGGAGAAGTCGGGTCTGGAGCTGTACCAATGGCGCCACGTCGGAGGGTCGCCGCCGCCAGCGGCTCTCGGGACGGCGGCGGAGGGCGCCCAGTCCGGTGCAGGGGACGTCGGCCATCACCCGGGCGAAGCTGCCGGCCGCCCAGCCGGGACGGCGGGCGTCGGCCACCACCGTCAGCGGACGGTGAGGCCCGCCATAGCAAGCCAGGTTGTCCGCCACCAGACGGGCACGATGGGGTTGCAGCTCGCTGGCCAGCAGGCCGGTGCCCGCCTGGATGGCGAGACCGGCCAGCAGCGCCGCCTTCCCGCCCGGTCCGGCGCAGAGGTCCAGCCAGGGGCCTTGGGGGGCCGCCACCCGGCTCAGCGCCAGCGCGACAAGTTGGGAGCCCTCGTCCTGCACCCCAGCCCGATGCTGGGCCACCACGGGAACGTCTCCCGGGGGACCTGACCGGTACGCGCCGAACGGGGAGTAGCGGGCAGGTTCACCCCCCAATTCGGCGACCTCAGCCAGACCTGGGCGCACGACGAGGTGATTCACCGGTGGGACGTTGTCGGCCTGGAGCGCTGCCATCAGTTCCCCGGCATCGCCGGCGAGTGCCTCCCGCCAGGCCTCCACGATCCACCGGGGGTGGTGCGAGGCGAGCACGATCCGATCCGTCTCGTCGGCTCCCTGGGAGAGCCGGTCGACCCAACCCGTCAGGTCGAGCGCCGCGACCTTGCGCAGCACCGCATTCGTCAACCCTGCGACCCGCTCCCCCACTTCGATTGCCGCCACGTCGACGGTGGCCGCCACCGCGGCGTGCACGGGCACTCGCATGGCGAGCAGTTGGTGGGCGCCAAGCCGCAGCACGTCCTGCAGCGGCCCTTCGAAGGAACCCTCCGGACGTCCCGAGGCGGCGGTGATGATTCGGTCGTAGGTTCCGAGCAGGCGGCAGGTGCCACTCACGAGTTCAGTGACAAAGCCCGCATCCCGGGCGTCCAAGCCGTCCCGGGCGCGACTGAGGGCGAGGTTGGCGTAGGCATCCTGGCTGGTCACTTGGCGCAGCACCCGAAACGCAGTGACCCGGGCCGCGTCCGGACGGCGGCGTGCCCGGTTCATCTCAGCTGCACCAGGGCACCGTGAAGACCCCTGGCCCAGTCCGCTGCGGGCATCGGCTTGCGGCCATGGGGCTGTACCTGCCGCAGCACGAGGTCGCCCTGTCCGGTGCCAACCCGTGCCTCTCGCTTGGTGGCAGCGACGTGGCCGGGCTCCAGTCCAGTGCCCAGCCCTGGTTGTGCCAGCAGGACTCGGAATCGTTCGCCGTCGACGTCCGTCCACGCCATCGGTGACGGGTTGCAGGCGCGGACGACGCGCGCGAGTTCGACAGCGGGCCGCGTCCACTCGAGCCGGGCGTCCTGGGGGGCGAGCTTTGGAGCCAGCGTGATCCCGTCTTCGGTTTGCTCCGTGAGCTGCGCCGTGCCGGCGGCGACGTCGTCCAACACCTGGCTCAGCAGGCGAACGCCGGTGGCCGTCAGTCGCCCCAGCAGCTCACCGGCGGTCTCGGATTCCCCGATGGTCGCCTGCTCGGTGGCGAACAGCGGTCCCGCATCCAACGCGGCAACCAGCCGGAACACCGAGACACCGGTCACGGTGTCGCCGGCCAGGATGGCGCGCTGCACTGGTGCCGCGCCGCGCCAGCGCGGCAACAACGAGTAGTGGACGTTGATCCAACCGTGTCGAGGGATGGCCAGCACGGGCGCCGGCACCAGCGCCCCGTAGGCCACCACGGGGCAGGCATCAGGGGCGAGTTCGGCAAGGCGGGCAGCGAAGGTGGGCTCTGACGGACGCGCTGGCCGCAGCACTTCGATGCCGTGAGCCGCAGCCACCTGGGCGACCGGGCTCGGCACCAACTGCTTGGAGCGGCCCCGAGCAGCATCTGGCCTTGTCACCACCGCCACGACGGTGTGGTCGGTGTGCTCCAGCAGATAGGCCAGGGTTTCCCCGGCGACAGCAGGGGTTCCGGCGAAGACGAGGCGCATGGGGGCCAGCCTAACCGCGACGATCAGGCTGGCCGCCAGGGTCACTTCTTGAAGGTGTCGAGCTTGTCGAACTTCTCCGCGAGGAGGTAGTAGACGGCGATCCGCGTGTTGCGGGTCCCGTCCTTCATCTGCTTGCCGACCTCAACGATCGCGGCGTCCAGCTCCTCGTCGCTGAGGGTCAGGCCCAACTTCTTCTTGAGGAAGTTCTCGCGGACAGTGGCGCGCTCGTCGGCGTCGCGGAACGAGACCAGCGCGGAATCCGGCTTGCTGAGAACGAGTTGGTAGATCTTCACCATCTTGGCGATGATCGCGTCGTCGGCGTTCGGAGCGTACTTCTTGACGTCTGCAGCCCAATCGGTGGCCATGCGTTGTCCTCTCTAAGGCAGCGGGCACGTCCGTTCGGGCGGCCGATTTAACGATAGGCCTCCTGGGCAGGCCCGGGACAGCAGCTGGGGAGTTTGGTGCACCCTCACACGATCTGGGGATCCACTCGCACCCGCAGCACGCCGTCAGCCTTGCTGGCAGTGCGTGTGGCGAGCAGAATCCGGACTGCTGCCACCAGCGGCGGACCGTCCTGGAGGGAACAGCGCAGGGTGATGCGGCCGAGGCCGCCGGAGGCCGCCGGGGTCACAAACGGTCCCTGCACATCGACGGCGGGCGGCAGCGCCAGGACGGCGAGCGCTTCGTCAAGGACCGCAAGGTCCCCGTCCACGGTGACCAGCTTCACGGCTGGTGGGAACCTGGCTTCAACACGCTCGGCGAGTTCCCGCTCGGCGAACCCGACCGGGTCAAGCCGCACCAGTGCCTGAATGCCGCGTTCGGACGACTCGCCCACCACCAGGACGGTGCCCCCCTCATCGGCCGGGCGGACCAGCGCCGTCACGGCAAGCCAGCGGCGCAACGCCTCCTCGCCGGCCCGCAGCTCAGGGCGACGCAGCATGCCGGCTGTGTCCAGCAGGACGGCGGCCGCGTACCCGAACCGGGCTGTCGGCTCGGTGCCTGGGGTGGCCAGCACGATCATCGGGCGTTCATCGACGGTGTCGATCCGCACCTCGGCGGACGACTGGACGACCCGGGTCCCCGGGAAGGCCATGCCGAACTCCTGGGTGGTTCGCTTGACGCCGGCGACCGGCGTCCGCAGCCGGTGGCCACCGCAGGCCCGGCACGACCATGCCTGTGGCAGGGGTCCGCACCACCGGCAGGTCACCTGCCCTCTGCCGGACTCGATGAGCGGCTGGGAGCAGGTCGGGCAGGCAGCGACCTCGCGGCATCCGGCGCAGGCAACGACCGGGTGGTACCCCGCGCGGGGCACGCTGATCAGGACGGGTCCCATCGCCAGAGCCGCCCTGACGGTGTCGAAGACGTCGTGGGGGACCCGTGCGATGCGTGCCTGCGGATCACGTTCCAGGGCACGGTCCCCCTCGGAGGCGACTCGGACGACGGCGCAGGCGCCCCTGGTCTGCGCGGGGGTGAGGGTGAGCGGGGTCAGCCATCCCCGCTCCGCCAGCCGCTGGACCTCCGCCGTCCGCGAGTGCGCCGCCAGCAGGAGCGCGCAACGCGCCGTATGGGCTCGCAGCACGGCCACCTCCCGGGCGTGGGGATACGGGGCGCGCGGCTCCGCCCAGGAGTCGTCACCGTCGTCCCACAGCGCCACCAGGCCCAGGTTCGGCAGGGCCGCGAACCCTGCCGAGCGAGTGCCCAGCACCAACCGGACCTGGCCCCGGCTGGCGGCCAGGAACGCCCGGTACCGGGCCGCCGGGCCGGTCTCGGCGCTCAGCGTCACGAAGCAGCCGGCCCCGAACCAGCGAGTCGCCCGTTCGGCGAGTCGGCTGAGGTCGTGGGCATCGGGGACCAAGAGCAGCGCCGACCGGCCCGACTCCACGGTGGCGGCCGCCGCTTCAAGAAAGCCCGCCTGCCAATCACCCAGCCCGTCGGGACGCGGCGCGACCGTCCAGGCCGCCCGGGGTGCCCGTCCGTCGCGCAGCGCAGCCAACAGGGCGCTCCCGGTGGGGTACCCGGCCAGCACCGTGGCTGCCTGCCCTTGCCCGGGAGCGGGGTACGCGGGGGGTTCTGCCTTTTCGGTCACGCCGTGACGCGGAGGCACGGCCAGCCTCACCACGTCGGCGAAGCTGCCTGCGTAGTGGTCGGCGACCTCCCGGACCAGGTTGGCGACAGCCGGGGTGAGGACGGGTTCCGGTGAGACGACAGCGTGCAGCGGCGATAACTCGTTGCGCTGTGTCGTCTGGGGCCGCTCCAGAATGAACCCGTCGCGCAGCCGTCCGGCGAATCGGACGCGCACCCGTGCTCCCACCACCGCCTGGTCGACGAGTTCCGCCGGGATTCGGTAGTCGAAGGGCCGGTCAAGGTTGGCCAGCGGCACGTCGACCGCCACCCTTGCTACCTGGATCTCACCCATGACGGCATCGTAGGACGCCGCTCCGACAGGATCGGGCCGGCCAGCCGCCAGGCTCAGCCCTTCACCGCACGCGACAGCGCCTCGGCACGATCGGTTCGCTCCCAGGTCATCACGTCGAGTTCCCGTCCAAAGTGGCCGTAGTTGGTCACTTGGGAGTAGATCGGACGGATCAGCCGCAGGTCGCGGATGATGGCTGCCGGCCGCAGGTCGAACACGTGCAGTACGGCCTGCGTGATCTGCTCCACCGGGACGGTCTCGGTGCCGAAGCACTCGGTGTAGAAGCCGACCGGGTGGGCCCGTCCGATCGCGTAGGCCACCTGGACCTCACAGCGGGTCGCGAGGCCGGCGGAGACCACATTCTTGGCCACCCAGCGCATCGCGTAGGACGCCGAACGGTCGACCTTCGACGGATCCTTGCCCGAGAAGGCGCCACCGCCGTGGCGAGCCATGCCTCCGTAGGTGTCCACGATGATCTTGCGTCCGGTGACCCCCGCGTCTCCCATCGGGCCGCCGATCACGAACTTCCCGGTGGGGTTCACGTAGGTCTTCAGTCCGCTGGCACTGATCGGGTAGCGCGCCAGCACGGGATCGATGACGTGGGCACGAATCGCCGCGGCGATCGTCGCATGGCTGACCGCCTCGATGTGTTGGGAGGACACCACCACGGTGTCCACTCGCACCGGGGTGTCACCGTCATACTCGATGGTCACCTGGGTCTTGCCGTCAGGCAGCAGGAAGTCGAGTTCCGCGCTGCGCCGAACCTCGGCCAGCCGCTCGGCCAGCCGGTGCGCGATGTCGATCGGCAGCGGCATCAGGGTCGGGGTCTCGGTGCAGGCATAGCCGAACATCAGGCCCTGATCACCGGCGCCCTGGGCGTCCAGGGCATCGCGTGAACCCTCGGCCCGCTCCTCCTCGGCGTGGGAAACACCCTGGGCGATGTCCTCGGACTGGCGTCCGATCGAGACCAGGACGCCGCAGGAACGTCCGTCGAAGCTCTTGTCGGAGGAGTCGTAGCCGATGTCGAGGATCCGCTCGCGGGCCAGCAGTGCCACGTCGGCGTAGGCCTCGGTGGTGACCTCACCGGCCACCATCACCGTCCCGGTGGTGACCAACGTCTCCACGGCGACCCGGCTCTTGGCGTCGTCGGTCAGCAGCGCGTCGAGAACGGCGTCCGAGATGGAATCGGCCACCTTGTCGGGGTGGCCTTCGGTGACGGACTCAGAGGTGAATAACCGACTCACTAGGGTTTCCTCTCGATCAGGACGTTCCTGGCCGCATCCAGGATGGCGTGGGCTGCCACGACCTTGTCGGCGGCGATCCGGGCGATGACCGCGTCTGGCGAGATGATCGTGATCTGGGTGGCGGTTGACCCGAAGATACGCCCACCGCTCACATCATTGAGAACGAGCAGTTGGCAGCCCTTGCGGGCCAGCTTGGCTCGGCCGAGCGCCAGCAGGTCAGCGGGATCCTCGGCGGTCTCAGCGGCGAAGCCGACGATCACCTGGCCCTGCGGACGGGACGCGGCCAACCTCGCCAGCACGTCCACGGTCTGGGTGAACTCCACGGTCAACCCCTGGTCGCCGGTCTTCTTCAGCTTCTTGGCGCTGGTCGTGACGGGGGTGAAGTCCGCCGGGGCAGCGGCCATGACGACCACGTCAGCGTCGCTCGACCGCGCGATCATCGCGTCGGCGAGGTCCGCGGTGGACACCACAGCCACCGACTCGACCCCGGCCGGCAGTGGCAGGTCGAGGTTCGCTGCCACCACGGTGACCTCGGCTCCACGGCACGCCGCGGCAGCGGCAAGCGCCAGCCCCATGCGTCCCGAGGACGAGTTCCCGACGAACCGGACGGGATCCAGCGGCTCCCTGGTGCCGCCAGCGCTTATCAGCACCCGCCGCCCGGCGAGGTCC
>JBAVKY010000475.1:0-2716 GCA_049688555.1 Propionicimonas sp. | reverse complement strand
CCTACGTAGCGGGCCAGGATGGTGTCAGCCTTGGCGACCTTCGCACCGGTGCCCTCGATCAGGGTCTGCGCCACCATTTTCGTGGGAGCGGCAGCGCCCGCCGGGATCGTGATCGTCGGCTTGCCGGTGCCGGGAGTCACTGTCGGCAGGCCAGCTGCCGGGGTGATGGCCCTGCCGCTCGGCTCGGTCAGCGAAACCTTCACCACGTCGACGACGAAGATCAAGGTGTCGCCGACCGCGATCGAACCATCGGAAGTGCCGCCCGAGGCGTCGTAGCCGTCCGAGCCGGGCATCACGATCAGGACGCGGCTGCCCGCAGCCTGACCGGTGAGCCCCTTCTTGAAGCCCTCGATGACCTGATCCAGCCGGAAGGTTATGGTCTGCTTGCGCGAATAGGACTCGTCGAAGCTCTTACCGGTGCGCCCATTCACCCCGTAGTAATGGACGGTGACGTAGCCGGTCTCGACGGCCTTCGGCCCGTTGCCCGCCACCTCCACCCGGGTGCGTGTCTGGTCAATCGCGAACGGGGCCTTGAAGGTCACCTTGGGGGCCTGCAGCCGCGGCCCAGAGACCTTGATGGCATCGAGGGAGGTCGAGACGGCCACGCTGGGCGTCGGCGTCGGCGTCGTGCTCGCTGGTGCCGAACCGCTCGGGGAAGCGCTGGGTGAGGCGCTGACGCTGGCCGGGGTTCCGGAACCACACGCGGTGAGCAGCAGGGCGGCAGCAGTCGTCGCCAGGACGAGAGGAAGTCGGGAAAGCACGACCCGACCCTACCGTGACGCTCAATCGGGCCGCGAACCGGGCGGACGGAACCCCCCGGTGTGGCGCACGCGCGGGCTGCCCAGCATCTCAGCGACCAACTCGTCGACCTCGTCGGAAACGCAGGCAAGGGGGTCCCCCAGGCTGAGGCTGCGCTCGGCAGGGGTTGTGCCGGGGCCTGGCAGGTCATGGACGGTGAACCGCATCCAGTCGACGCTGTGGTCCCGTCCAGCCTGTTGGGCAGCCAGCAGCAACTGGGCGCGCAGCTGGGCTCGGGTCTGGGAGACCGGTTGCGTCATCGCCTCACGCACCTCATCGACCTGCGTCAGGCGTCGCAGCAGGCCGCGCGACTCAAGGCGGCGCGCGATCCCGTTAGGTGATATGTCGTGGAACGCGAGGTCGACCGCGGCAAGTCGTGGGTGGTCGGCCGGCAGGCCATGGCGTTCCCGGTAGCCGGCGAGCAGCTTGCGCTTGGCGGCCCACTCGACGACGTCGGCGATGCTGTCCGGATCATTGGCGGCCAGGGCGTCCAGCACCCGCGTCCAACTGACGAGCAACTCGCGGCGGTCTTCGTCGTGCGGGCCGCCGTGCCGCGCGACCAGCTCGGCGAACCCTCGTTGCAGGTTCAACGCGCTCACCTGCTCCCCGGACCGGGTCACCAGCCGGGCGTGGGGGTCGCGGGCCACCCCGGGCAGCGAGGAGATCGCATCCGTGAGCTGCCAACGTTCCAGCTCGGCGCGTAGCCCACCGGTCGGCTCGGTTGCCGCCCGCTCGATCAAGCCGAGGACCGCCTCGGTGCTGGCTAGCTTGAGCCATGCCGAGTACTCACTCAGGTTCGAGTCGCCCGCCAGCACGTGAAGCCGCCGGTACCGGGCGGGGTCGGCCAGCGGCTCGTCCCTGCTGTTCACCAGCGGTCGCGCCCGGGTCGTCATCGCGGAGTAGGCCTCGTGCAGGTGGTCGGCGCGCTGGCTGATCACGAATTCGCCACCCCGAAGGCACCCGCTGCCGCACAACAGCGGGCGGGTCACCAGGAAGCTCGTCAGTAGCGCTGTGGCGAACTCCGGCTCCAGCGCACGGTCCACCAGGTAGTTCTCGTGGCAGCCGTAGGAGTTCCCGAACGAGTCGGTGTTGTTCTTGAACAGTCGCAGGCTCAGCTGCGTTCCCGCTGCAGCCGCGTCCGCGGTCGCACGCTCAGCGAGGCTCAACATCACCTCGTCGCCGGCCCGCTCACTGAGCACGACCTCGTGCGGCGTCCGGCATTCCGGGGTGGCGTACTCGGGATGGGCGCCGACGTCGAGATAGAGCCGACCACCGTTACCCAGGAAGGCGTTGGACGAGCGGTGGTGCGACTCCACGGGACGAAACAGCCACTGTGCCGCCTCGCTGGCCGCCATGCGGCCCGTCCTGGTGCGGCCCAGCAGCCCGTATTCGGTCTCGACTCCGATCACCCGCCGCATGGCTGCGCCGCTACAGCCCGACGGTGTCCAGCAACGAGCCGAGTTCCTCACGGGTCAGATCTCGTACGGCTCCCACTTTGAGCTGGCCCAACCGGATCGGTCCGATGGCCGTGCGCGACAACTGGCGGACGGGGTGGCCGACCGCGTCGAAGAGGCGCCGAACGATCCGGTTCCGACCCGAGTGCAAGGTGACCTCCAGCATCGAACGATCCTGCCCGCGCTCGCGCAGGGTGACCTTGTCAGGCTTGATCGGGCCGTCGTCGAGGGTGATCCCTCGCCGCAGCCGCGCCACGGTGGCGTGGTCCACCGGACCCTCGACGACCGCCAGATAGGTCTTCGGGATCTCATAGGACGGGTGAGTGAGTCGCTGGGCGAACTCGCCATCGTTGGTGAGGATGATCAGACCCTCGGTGTCGACATCGAGCCTGCCGACGTGGAAGAGCCGTTCCTTCGATCGCTGCCTCACGTACTCCTGCAAGGTGGGGCGACCCTGCGGATCG
>JBAVKY010000474.1:0-11813 GCA_049688555.1 Propionicimonas sp. | reverse complement strand
GAACTGCTGGCTGCCATCACGATCGCCGTAATCAACCATGCCCGAGTCCGTCGAGGCCAGGCCGCACCTGCCATGCGTAGCGTCGAACCGGGCAGCCAACTGTTCGCGAGCCGATGGGTGGCCGTCGGACGCTCTTACCAGATCCATCCGTGGCGACGGGAGAACTGAGGCAGCCATGCGACGCTACACCGTCAGGGTCAACGAGACCGACCATGTCATCGACGTCGAGGAACTGGCGGCCGACACGTTCACCGTCCATCTCAGCGACGGTCGACTGGTGGACGTCGTGTTGACCGATCACCAGGATCTCGCGCAGGCCGTGATCACCCCCCAGCTCGAGATCAGCCACCCTCGACTCGCCGCGCCGGCAGCTCAACCCCGCGAGATCGCCGACGTCCCCCGTCAAGCTGCCGAGGGAGCTCGCCCGGCCCGGGCCAACCACCGTGCCGGGGGCGCCGCCAAGAGCGTCACCGCACCCATGCCGGGTGTCATCCTCAGCGTCGAGGTGGCCGTTGGTGCCACCGTGAAGCGCGGCCAGACCCTCATGGTGCTGGAGGCCATGAAGATGAAGAACGACCTCAAGGCCCAACGGGACGGGACGATCGCGCGGGTGTTCGTCAGCGCCGGTGACCAGGTCAAGCACAACGACGTCCTGCTCAAGTTCGAGAGCTGACCATGAGCGCCGAAACCGTCCAACGGCTGCTCCAGGGACTCACGAACGTCACTTGGCAGTCCGTGGCGATGGTCGCCATCGGCTGCCTGCTGATCTTCCTGGCCGTGGCGCGGGAATACGAGCCGTTGCTGCTGCTGCCCATCGGCGCGGGCGCGATCCTCACCAACCTGCCGCTTTCGCCGCTGATCGGTGGGGACGGGATGCTCACGGCGCTGTACGACATGGGCATCCGCACTGAGCTGTTCCCGTTGTTGATCTTCATCGGGATCGGTGCGCTGACCGACTTCGGGCCCTTGCTGGAGAACCCGAAGATGGTGCTGCTCGGCGCAGCTGGTCAGTTCGGGATCTTCCTCACCTTGATCCTCGCCCTGACGATGGGCTTCAGCCGCAACGAGGCCGCCTCCATCGGCATCATCGGGGCCATCGACGGGCCCACGTCCATCTACGTGAGCGGGATCCTGGCACCCCACCTGGTGGGCCCGATCACGGTGGCGGCCTACAGCTACATGGCGTTGGTGCCGTTGATCATGCCGCCGGTGATGCGCCTGTTGACCACGAAGCAGGAACGGGCCATCAAGATGCCCTACACCCAACGGCACATCAGTCAGCGCACCCGCATTCTGTTCCCGATCATCGTGACCATCGGGGTCGGGACCCTGGTGCCCTTCGCTACTCCCTTGATCGGCATGCTGATGCTCGGCAATCTGATGCGGGAATCCAAGGTGGTCGAGCGCCTCACCCATGCCTCCGCGAACGAACTGGCGAACGTCGTGACACTGTTCCTGGGTCTCGCGATCGGCTCCACGATGAAAGGCGAGGACTTCCTGAAGGTCGGCACCCTGGCGATCCTTGGCCTCGGCTTGTTGGCCTTTCTGCTGGACACCGCCACCGGGGTCCTGTTCGGCAAGCTGATGTGCCTGCTCAGCCGTGGGAAGTTCAACCCGCTGATCGGCGCCGCCGGGATCAGCGCTTTCCCGATGGCTGCCCGGGTGGTACAGAAGGAGGCGAGCCGGGAAGACTTCTCCAACTTCATCCTGATGCACGCGATGGGCGCCAACGCCGCCGGTCAGGTCGCCAGCGTCGTCGCCGGCGGCGTACTACTGGCGCTCATGGGCGCCGGCTGAGCCCTCGACGCAATGCCAAGGCCGGCCACCCGAACGGGTGGCCGGCCTTGGGCAGGCCGGTTCAGGCCTTGAGCGTGGCCCCGTTGCTGTGGATGACGTCGGCGTACCAGGCGAAGGACTTCTTCCGGTACCGGTTGAGCGTGCCGGTGCCATCGTCGTTGCGGTCGACGTAGATGAAGCCGTACCGCTTGCTCAGTTGCGCGGTGCTGGCCGAGACCAGGTCGATCGGGCCCCATGAGGTGTAACCCATCACGTCCACCCCATCCTGGATCGCCTCGCCGACCTGGAATAGGTGGTCGTTCAGGTAGTCGACGCGATAGTCGTCCAGCACGGTCATGACGCCGTCGACCTCGACCAGTTGGTCTTTGGCGCCCAGCCCGTTCTCGACGATGAACAGCGGCTTCTGCCAGCGGTCCCAGAACTGGTTGAGCACGACCCGTAGGCCGGCGGGGTCGATCTGCCAGCCCCACTCGCTCGCCTTGAGGGTGGGGTTGGGTACCCCGCCGATGAGATTGCCTTCACCGGCGACCTTCTTGGCCGGGTCGGCGGTTTCGCAGATGCTCATGTAGTAGCTGAAGGAGACGAAGTCGACCGTATTGGTCAGGATCTCGCGGTCCTCATCGGTGATGTCGAGGGTGATGCCGTTCTCACGGAAGTAGCGCAGGGCGTAGCCGGGGTAGGCCCCGCGGGTGTGGACGTCGCTGAACATCAAGTTCGCGTGGTCGGCCTCCATGGTCGCGACGACGTCGGCTGGATCCGGGGTCAGCGGGTAGATCGGCATGGCGATGACCATGCAGCCGACCTTGGCGTCGGGGACCATCTCGTGGGCCACCTTGGTGGCCAGCGCGCTGGCGACCAGTTCGTGGTGCGCGGCCTGGTACAGGTCGGACTTGCTCAACTGCGCCAGCGGGGTGTCGATCCCGCCGCTCATCAGTGGGAAGTGGAGCATCGAGTTGATCTCGTTGAAGGTGAGCCAGTACTTCACCTTGTCGCGGTACCGGTCGAAGACGACTCGGGCGTAGCGCTCGTAGAAGCCGATCAGCTCACGGCTCACCCAGCCGTCGTACTTCTCGGTCAGGTGCAGTGGGGTCTCGTAGTGCGACAAGGTGACCAGCGGTTCGATGCCGTACTTCGCGCACTCGTCGAACACGCGGTCGTAGAAGGCAAGGCCCTCCTCGTTCGGCGTCTCGTCGTCCCCAGTGGGGAAGATCCTGCTCCAAGCGATCGACAGGCGGAAGACCGAGAAGCCCATTTCGGCGAAGAGCGCGATGTCCTCGGCGTAGCGGTGATAGAAGTCGATCCCGACCAGTTTCAGGTTGTCCTCGGTGGGGGCGTCGACCCGGGGGGACAGGATGCCCTGGGGCATGACGTCCTGAATGGAAAGGCCCTTGCCGCCTTCGTTGTAGGCTCCCTCGAACTGGTTGGCAGCGGTTGCCCCGCCCCACAGGAAGCCCTGCGGGAACGGCGTTGTGGTGTGTGACATGACTACTTCCTCGTGATGGTGACCGGTGGTGACGAATGGCAGCGGCTGTGGCTGCCGGGCATGGTCGACCACCCCGGTGGGATGGCCGACCATGCCGTGCGCGGCAGGTTCTCTGTCGGCTCAGCGTTCGATGACGATGGCGGTGTCGCCGTGGCTCACATGATGCCCCTCGGCAGGCAGGACGGCAGCGAACTGGGCGGTATTGGTGATCACCAGGATGGTCGTCGGGTCGTACCCCGCCTCGGTGACCGCAGCCAGGTCAACCGTGGCGAGCAGGTCACCGGCCTCGACGGCTTGGCCCTGGCTGACGGCGGCGGTGAATCCCTTACCTTCGAGTTGGACGGTGTCGATGCCGATGTGGATCAGGGCCTCAACCCCGTCGGCGGACTTGATGCCGAACGCATGGCCGGTGGGGAAGGCCGTCAGGACGGTGCCGGCGAACGGGGCGTAGACCTGGCCGTGCTCGGGGATGATCCCGATCCCCTTGCCGAGGGCTTCGGAGGCGAACACCTTGTCCGCCACGTCGGACAGGGCAACGATCTGGCCAGTCACCGGGGCGCCGACCTCAGTCGCGCCGGGGGCTGCGGGGATGAGTGCTTCGCTCTTGGGCTCCTCGTTGGGGATGTCGTCGAAGCCGAGGACGAGGGTGAGTGCCATGGCGATGGCGATCGCGACGCCAGTGCCGATCAGTTGGAGCGTGAAGTTGCCGTGCTGCATGTAGGCCGACAGTCCCAGCAGGGACGGGAATACGAACGCGCTGGAAGCGGAGCCACCGGCTGCGGCGATCGCGCCACCCACCGCGCCACCGGCGATGCCGTAGTAGAAGGGCTTCTTCAGCCGCAGGGTGACACCGTAGATCGCGGGTTCGGTGATGCCAGCGACGAACCCGGACAGGGCTGAGGGGCCGGCGAGTTCCTTCATGTCGGTGTTCTTGGTCTTGATCATCACGGCGAGGGCGGCACCGGCCTGGGCCAGGACGGCGGCGGGCAGCGGGCCTGCCATCAGGGAGTAGCCGATGGTGGCGTAGTCGTTGACCATGAACGGCACGAAGCCCCAGTGCAGACCGAACAGCACGAACACCTGCCAGAAGCCGCCCATCAGGGCGCCGGCAAGCCACGGGACAGCGGTGAACAACCAGGCGATGCCGTTGGAGATGCCAGCCGCGGCGAAGCTGGTGACCGGGCCGACGGTGATCAGGGTCAGCGGCACCATGATCAGCAGGACCAGAAGCGGGGTGGTGAAGTTCCGCAACCAGGCGGGCAACACCTTGTTCAGCCAGTTCTCCAGGAAGCTCTGCAGCCAGACCGCGACGATGATCGGAATCACCGATGAGGTATAGGTGACCATGACCACCGGGATGCCGAAGAAGGTGACCGGGTCTGGGGAAGCGGCGAGGGCGGTGATCGCGGGGTAACACAGGGCCGCGGCGATGGCCATCGAGGTGAACTGGTTGGTCTTGAACCGCTTCGCGGCATTCACGGCGAGGAAGATCGGCAGGAACGTGAACAGGCCATCACCGGCGGCGTTCAGGATCGTGTAGGTCGTGCTGGTCGCGTCGAGCCACCCGAAGGTGGTCGCCATCGCCAGCAGCGCCTTGAGCAGGCCCGCGCCGGCCAGCGGCCACAGCGAGGGCAGGAAGATCGACGAGATCATCGCGATGAACCGGTTGAGCAGGCTGCCCTGCTCCCCGGCCTCAGACCCCGGCGCGTCGTCACCGGTGAGCTTCGAGATCTGCCCGATCTCGGCGTAGACGATGGGCACGTTGTTGCCGATCACGACCTGGAACTGGCCGCCGGCCTCCATGACCGTGATGACTCCGGGCAGACGCTCGACCGCCTGCTTGTCGGCCTTCGCCACGTCCTTGAGCTTGAACCGAAGTCGGGTAGCGCAATGCGCCAGGGATGCAACGTTGGCTTCCCCACCCACTTTTTCCAGAATGTCACCGGCCAGAGTCCGGTAGTCGACTGACGCCATTGGTCCTCCTTTGAACCACAGTGTTCAGGGGCCCGGAAAAACAAAAAAGACCTGAGCCGACCCGCTGCCCAAAGGGCACGGATACTAGCTCAGGCCTTGCCTCGTTTGAGTAGCAACCCTGGGGAACCGTTGAAGTTCCTGAGCAGGAAGTTAGCACCCCCCGGGCGATGTGGTCAAGCGCACCCACCTGAACTCGGAACGTCCCCGAGGGCATCGTGCCTGACCACGTCGTCTCCTGCCGGGTCAGGCACGCCACGTCGCCTCGGGTGAGCGCAGCGGATGCTTGTCAGTCGGTGATACCGAGTTTGGCTCGCCAGCCGGGGAAGATCTGATCGGCGTCGCCCGGGAAGGACTCGAACGCCCGGGCGAACTCGTGGTGGTCCTTGGCCCACTCGACCGGGTCGGCGCCGGCTTCCCAACACTGGTGGGCCTGACGCAGCGACCGGCCACCCGCGGCCGGGCCGTCCACATGCCCGTACGCCCCGCCACCAGCCGTGTTGATCACATTCGCGTGACCCAGATTCTCGAAGAAACCAGGCAGCCGCAAAGCGTTCATGCCACCCGAGATGATCGGCGTCGTCGGTCGCATCCCGTACCACTTCTGGAAGTACGCCGGCCCCTGATACTCCTCACGCTCACAGATGTAGGCGATCGCCCGATCATCCGCGGCACCCTCCATCTTGCCGTAGCCCATCGTCCCCACATGAATCCCCGACGCCCCCTGCAACCGCGACATCTTCGCCAGCACATACGCGGTATAACCACGCTTCGAACTCGGCGACGTCACCGCACCATGACCGGCCCGGTGATAATGCAGATACTGCCGTGAGAAATAGCGGCGGGCGGTCGTGACCATTCCCGGCCCCCCGACATAGCCATCCACCAGGAACGCCACCTTGTCCGCGTCCGGACCGAACACCTGCAAGATGAACTCGCCGCGGGCGATCATCTCCGCATGATCGTCAGCGGTGATATTCGCGCTGAACAACTTCGCCTCACCGGTCTCGTCCATCGCCCGCTTCATCGCGTCATACACCAACGGAATCGTCGTGCGCAGCGGCGCGAACACCTGGTTACCCTGCGGCTCGTCGTTCTTGATGAAATCCCCACCCAGCCAGAACTCGTACGCCGCCCGCGCGAACGGCTCCGGCCGCAACCCCAACTTCGGCTTGATAATCGTGCCCGCGATATAACCACCGTTCTCCACCGGACGACCCAAGATGCGCCACAGATCCGCGATCCCCACCGCGGGACCGTCGAACAACTCGATCGCCCGACTCGGCACGTAGAAGTCATACATCTTGGCGTACTCGATATCGCCCATCCCCTGGTTGTTCCCGATCGTCAACGTCAGGAACGACACCATCATCATCCGGCCATCAATGATGTTCCGATCGAACAACTCCAACGGGTACGCGATCCGCACCTCTTCGGTCGCCTCATCAACCAGATACACCAACGCGTCCAAACCCTTGGTGAAATCGTCCGTCGTCGACACCTCAACATTCGTCCCCGTCGACGACTCCGCGGCGAAATGAGCAGCCGCCTCCACAAACGAACCCGACCTCTGCTTCATCTTGTACGCACACAAGATGTGCCTACCACCGGCGATCAACTCCTCCTCGGAGAGGCTCAGATCGGCATAACGGGCGGACTGATCCACGATGACGCTCCTTCCTAGGCCTGCTGACGCCTCGCCCGCAGGTGATCAACGCTGAGCTCGGGTCGGGCAGGGCAGGTGCAAGGACAGCGACCACCGACGCCAGCCTGCGATTCGGCTCGTGACGTCGATGCTAGTGCCCGCCGCCACCAGGCAAGACGGGTTGAGTGAGGCTTGAACGTTTGACGATCCCCCCGGCTAGGGAATTGAACGAATGGCTGCGTGATCTGCGGACGCCCGACCCCGACCGCGAGGGACGCGTAGGCTCAGGCGCAACGACTCGCAAAGGAGAGCGGCGGGGTGGCTGCCCAAACCTTCACGCAGTACCTGCTCGAGGTGAGCAGAGCCGACGAGCGACGTCATGACTACGCGCACATCCTGAGCGCCGTGGCGGTGTCGGTGAAACTGATCGCCGCCATGGTCAGCCGGGGATCTCTCGTGCTCGGAACGTCGCCCGACCTGCACCAGCACACCTCCCGGGACCTGAACCGGGGACTGCGGAAGCTGGCTACCAAGACCTTGGTGACGCAGACTGAGTCCATCGAGCAGCTGGCAGCGATCTCCGTCGCGGATCACCCCAGGATCCTTCCCGTTTCGGAGAGCGGCCGCTACGTGCTGCTGTTCGAAGCCCTCCACGGGATGAGCAACCTGACCGACAATCTGCCCGTCGGGACGGCGTTCTCGGTGTTGGAGCGCACCTCGGGCGTCGGCCCTTGCAGCACCGAGGAATTCCTGCAGCCCGGAGACCGCCAGGTATGCGCCGGAATCGCGATCTTCGGCCCCCGGACAGTTCTGGTGCTGACTACGGGGCAGGGCGTCGATGGGTTCACCCTGGACCGCGATGTGGGCAACTTCGTCCTCACCCATCCAAAGATGACCATCCCGCCCGAGGCGCACGTGTTCGCCATCAACGCCACCGAGTCGCCGTACTGGCCGGCACCGGTGAGACGGTACGTCGAGGAGTGCGTCCAGGGCGTCGATGGTCCACGCGGCCACGACTTCACGATGCGCTGGAACGCTTCAGCGCTGGTCGGCGCGTTCCGCGTCCTCAACAGCGGCGGTCTGTTCCTGGTGCCGGACACCGGGCGGACGACCGGCTGGCTGGCGCCCCTGTTGCACAACGCCGCTCCGCTCGCCCTGCTCGCCGAACAGGCCGGCGGCCGGGCGACAATCGGCACCCGCCGAGTGCTGGAGGTGACACCAACCGAACTCAACACTCGGGTCCCCTTCTTCTTCGGGGCCGCCGACGAGGTGACCCGACTCGAGTCCTACTTCACCGAGCATGAACTGGGCCTCGACAAGGAGTCCGCCTACCCGCTGTTCCACAACCGCAGCCTGTTCGTCGACTAGCACTTGGGGAGACACTCATGTCACGCAAGCATCCCGTGATCGCCATCACCGGCTCGTCCGGGGCTGGGACAAGTACGGTCACCGACACCTTCCAGCAGATCTTCTCGCGCGAGGGTGTCACCTCAGCGGTGGTGCACGGCGACTCGTTCCACCGGTACGACAGGGCCGGGATGAAGCAGGCCTACGCGGAGGCCGCAGCGACGGGGAAGTTCGAGTTCAGTCACTTCGGGCCGGACGCGAACAACTTCGAGGACCTGGAAGCCCTCTTCCGGGAGTACGGGGAGTCCGGGACTGGACGGATCCGCGACTACATCCACGACGACGAGGAGGCGGCCGCCTCCGGGCACGCACCCGGCACGTTCACACCCCTGCACGATCTCCCAGCCACGGACCTGCTGTACTACGAAGGTCTCCACGGCGCAGTTCAAACCGACACCGTGGACGTCGCCCGCTACGTTGACCTGCTGATCGGCGTCGTGCCGATCATCAACCTCGAGTGGATCCAGAAGCTCCACCGTGACCGCTCAAAGCGCGGCTACTCCACCGAAGCGGTCACCGACACCATCCTGCGACGGATGCCCGACTACGTGCACTACATCTGCCCGCAGTTCAGCAACACCCACATCAACTTCCAACGAGTCCCGGTCGTGGACACCTCCAACCCATTCATCGCGAGCTGGATCCCCACCGCCGACGAATCGATGGTGGTCATCAGGTTCGCCGACCCGCGCGGGATCGACTTCCCCTACCTGTTGTCGATGATCGACGGCTCCTTCATGTCCCGGGCCAACAGCATCGTCGTGCCCGGCGGAAAGATGGACCTGGCCATGCAACTGATCTTCACCCCGATGATTTGGCGCCTGGTCGAAAACGCGCGGAAACGTACTGGCCTCAAGGGCTGATGCCCAAGTCGAGCAAGGTGGTGGTCCTTGCGGCGAGCCTTCATGGGGTGGATGACGAGTTGGATCACGCGACATAGGCGCGGATCGCGGCTCGGATCACGTCGGACCGCGTGGTGTGGTCCTGCTCAGCGCGCTGATCGACCGCGGTGAGCAGGCTGTCGTCGAGGCGGACCGGCACGGCCCGTGCTGGTCCGTCTCCCATCGGTTTGCGACCGCGCTACGGGGTTTGGTAGGTGGCTCGGGATCCTCGACCGTCTAGTCGGGTTGGGGTCTTGTTGCAGCCGTCATGAGCGTGGTCGTCCCCCTGAACGCCGGCTTCGCCCAGGCCTTCGGCTTCACGACCGTGAACATCGTCTTCAGCGCCCCGATGACTTTCCAGGAGATGACGCTGGCCATCTGGCTGATAGCCAAGGGGTTCGATCGATCGGCGTTGGCTGCGAGTTCCGGGCGACAAGAATAGTCACATGGAATCGCACACTCGAGGCAGCGGGGGAATGCAGCGGGCAGGCGGCATCGCGGCACTGTATATCGCGGTGGCGTATCTCGCGGCCATTCCCTACTTCGTCGTCCTGGTGAACTACCCCGGCGTCGTCGACCCGGCCCAGAAGGTCATCCTGCTCAGGGATAACTACGACAGCATGTACTGGATGCACGTCGTCGCGTTCGAGTTGGTCGCACTCGCGCTGATCGTCGTGACGCTGGCGATCCACCTGCGCCTGAAGGCCCGCGCGCCTTCGACAGCGCTTTTCACGACGGTCGTGGGGCTTCTCCGGGCCGGCCTTCTCCTGGCCAGCGTCATGGTGTTCAACTACGGAATGGGGGCGGTGGTCCGGCTCTACGCCACCGCTCCGGCTCAGGCCGTGACCGCGTGGCAGGTGATCGAGCCCGTGGCCGCGGCCCTGGGCGGATCCGGCGGCGAGCTTCTCGGCGGAGTGTGGTTCCTGCTCTTCAGCGGAGCGGCACTTCGCGCGAAGGTGTTCCCGGTTGCGTTGAACTGGCTCGGCGTGGGGATCGGCGCCGCTGGCATCCTTTCGGTGGTGCCCGTCTTGAGCGGCCTGGAGGTAGTGTTCGGGCTTCTCCAGATCGTGTGGTTCTTTTGGCTCGGGATCGTCATGTTGCGCACCAAGCCGGACTCCGTAGCTGGCTCTTCGACCTGGACCGGGCAACGTGCTGCCCCGTAGCTCAAGGCCGGTGCCCGCCGAAGGCGCGGCCCCAGCGAGGTCATCGAGCGGACTCGTTCGCCCGCCGCTCAAGCCCAAGCACGACGCGGGTCTCGACGAATGGGCACGCCTGCTCCACCGCATCGGCGAGCGGTGGGGCGGTGGCCAGGGAATGGGTGACCACGCCGACCGCGTGCTAGCCGCCGGTGTACCCACGTAGCACGTTCCCTTGGTGGTCCCGGAACGCCTGCACGCCCTGGCGCGTAGTGGCCGTGGCTCGCCGGGTCCATGATGGAGCCGACAACTCAGGTTTGGAAGGACGACCGATGGTCCGCATCCACGAGAGCATCCTGATCGACCGCCCGGTCGAGGTGGTGTTCGACACGGTCGCGGACCAGCGCAACGAACCCCGGTTCAACCCTGCGATGACGGAGTGCCGCAAGGTCACCGACGGACCCATCGGGGTCGGGACACGGTTCGCCTCGACGATGGTGAGCAGGGGGCGGCCCCTGGAGATGGTCAGCGAGTACACGGTGTTCGACAGGCCGCACCTGCTCGGCTCTCAGACGACCTCACCGGTGGGACGCGTGGTCGGCACCCTTCGGTTCCGCCCGGAGGGCACGGGGACGCGCATGGCATGGGATTGGCAGCTCAGCCTGTCCGGGGCCGCCCGACTCCTGGCACCGGTGATGCCACTGCTGGGCCGCCGGATGGAACGCTCGATCTGGACCGGGCTCAAGACCTACCTTGAGACCGACGCGATCACCAAGCCCAACAGCAACGCCGGCTGACACCGCAGAGCCCCCCACGCAGCAGTCGCCCTCCCCCCGCGCAGGTGGTCGGCATCGCTTGAATATCGGCGTCTCGCGGCTGTGGTCGCTGGCGCTGGTAGCCTTCGGGGCGCTGTCGGCGTTGAGCTTGCCCACGAGGGTGGGTGCGAGCCCCGCCGACGGTTCCATCTCCGGTCAGGTGAGCCGAACCCCGTCGAAGCGAGCGTGGACGGTCGCCTCGGTTTCGATGTCTTCGGGTGCGACCTGAATGAAGTCGGGCTGACCCCCACTGCCAGAATCGGCCGCCAGGCGCGCGGCCATGACCGGCACAGGCCCCCTACCAGCACCGGACAGGCCGCGCAGCAGCCCCGGATCGGCAACCTCAAGTGCGACCACGTCGGACGCGCCAGCCGCGCGGGCGATGGTCAGGGCCCGCTCTCGCGCGTTCGCCGCCGCACCGGCCAGCACCTTGGCCTGGATGTTCTGCTTGGTGGCCTCGGTCAACGCCGAGTCGACCCACCCGAGGGTCACCCCGGGCCGTCCACCGATCCTGGACACGTAGCACGCCCCAGGTCAAGCGCCCCGGGAACTTGAGAGGAAGACGGTCCTGCCGCCACAGGACATGGAGGCGATGCTCGACCTGTCCACATTCGAATTACCTAGTAAAACGAAGGTAACTTGGGTGGAGCTAAGGGGATTCGAAGCCCATAGGTGCGG
>JBAVKY010000473.1:0-14776 GCA_049688555.1 Propionicimonas sp. | reverse complement strand
CACCGGGCGCTGAGAGCGCGCTCGGTCACCGCATAGCCAGCTACCTGGTCGCGAATGCCAAGGCTTTCAACATCGACCACATCATCTTCGAGCAACAGATTTGGACGCCCCGCACGCCGCATTGGCGCCACATGGCCGATCGCGGCGGGACCACCGCCAACCACTTCGACCACGTTCACGTCGCGATCCGCGCCTGAGGAGTCCTCGCCGCGCAAGTCCCGTTAGGCTAGCTCCATGACCTCACCCGTCGATCCGACCAGCACCAAGGCATGGTCCACGCTCACCGCTTTGCATGACTCCCTGAACCCAGATCTGCGTGCGTGGTTCGCTGCTGATCCGGGACGGGCCCAGCGATTCACGCTCACCGCCGGCGACCTCTATGTCGACCTGTCGAAGAACCTGATCACCGACGAGATTCTGACAGCGCTGGTGGGTCTTGCCCGTGAGGTGGGGCTTGAGGCCAAACGCGACGCCATGTACGCCGGCGAGCGGATCAACGTCACGGAGAACCGTTCCGTGCTGCACACCGCGCTGCGGCGTCCCCAGTCCGATTCGCTGGTCGTCGACGGCGTGGACGTCGTGGCCCAGGTGCACGAGGTGCTGGACAAGATCTACGCGTTCGCCGATCGGGTTCGCTCCGGCGCCTGGCTGGGCGTCACCGGCAAGCCGATCGCGACCGTCGTCAATATCGGTATCGGCGGCTCTGACCTCGGCCCGGTGATGGTCTACGAGGCTTTGAAACCCTACGTGGCCGAACACCTGGAGTGCCGCTTCGTCTCGAACATCGACCCGACCGACGTGGCCGAGAAGACCAAGGGGCTCGATCCCGAGACCACCCTGTTCATCGTCGCCTCCAAGACGTTCACCACGCTGGAGACCCTCACCAACGCCCGCATGGCCCGCGACTGGCTGCTGCGCGAACTCCGCGCGTCCGGCGCGATCGACGATTCGGCCGCCGCGGAGTTGGACGCCATCGGCAAGCACTTCGTCGCTGTGTCCACCGCCCTCGACAAGGTGGCGGCTTTCGGGATCGACCCGCAGAACGCGTTCGGGTTCTGGGATTGGGTCGGGGGACGCTACTCCGTGGACTCCGCGGTCGGGACGCCGCTGGCGATCGCGTTCGGGCCGGAAGGCTTCGCGGAGTTCCTGGCCGGCTTCCACGCCATGGACCGGCACTTCGCCGAGGCCCCGCTGGAATCGAACGTCCCGGCGCTGATGGGCCTGCTGAACATCTGGTACGTGAACTTCTTCAAGGCCGCCTCGCACGCCGTCCTGCCGTACGCCCAGTATCTGCACCGGTTCGCCGCTTACCTGCAGCAGCTGACCATGGAGTCCAACGGCAAGGGCGTCCGGATCGACGGCAGCGACGTGACCACCGAGACCGGCGAGATCTTCTGGGGCGAGCCCGGCACCAACGGCCAGCATGCCTTCTACCAGCTGATCCACCAGGGGACGCTGCTGGTGCCGGCCGACTTCATCGCAGTCGCCACTCCGGCGCACCCGATCAAGGACGGGGAGGCGGACGTCCACGAGTTGTTCTTGGCGAACTTCTTCGCCCAGACCAAGGCCCTGGCCTTCGGCAAGACGGCCGACGAGGTCCGTGCCGAGGGCACCGCCGAGGCTATCGTCCCGGCCCGGGTCTTCAAGGGCAACCGCCCGACGACCTCCATCATGGCGCCGGCGCTCACGCCGTCCGTAGTCGGCCAGCTGATCGCGCTCTACGAGCACATCACCTTCACCCAGGGCGTCTTGTGGGGGATCAACTCCTTCGACCAGTGGGGCGTCGAGCTGGGCAAGCAGCTGGCCATGCAGATCGCCCCTGCGGTCGCCGGGGACGCCGCTGCGTTGGCCGCGCAGGATCCGTCCACCCAGGCCCTGGTGCGCTACTACCTTGCACAGCGCCGGTGACGATGCCTCAACATCGGCGCCTGTCGAGTAGGATCCTCCACGGTTCGCTGACCTCCGGCACCCTGAGGAACGTAGAGGGGATCGGGTTTCATCCATGAGTCTGTCTGACCTCGCCGCAGCGCACGGCCTCCGCCGGGTAGGTGCCCGCCCCGGCCTCGGGGCCTATCTGAAGGACACGTGGGGAAGACGCGACTTCATCTCCACGATGGCCCTCTACCGACTGTCGGTCCAGAATCAGAACAACCGACTGGGTGCGCTGTGGCTAGTGCTCAAGCCGTTGCTCAACGCCCTGATCTATGGATTCATCTTTGGTTTTCTGCAGGGTGGTTCGAGGCCGGATGACTACGTGGCCTTCGTGATAGTAGGCGTGTTTCTGTTCGAGTTCTTCTCCAAGTGCTTCGCGCAGGGTGCCAAATCAATCACGGGTAACCGCGCACTCGTTCAGTCACTGTCTTTTCCACGCATCGCGCTGCCGTTGGCGGTGGTCGTCGAGAACCTGCTGAGCCTGATGCCGATGCTCGGCGTGATGTTCGTTGTGCTGTGGTCTCTGGGTCATCCGCCCCACTGGCAGTGGTTGCTGCTGTTTCCCTTGTTGCTGTCGTACACGCTGTTCAACGCGGGAGTTGCATTCTTCACGGCTCGACTCACGGTACACTTTCGCGACTTGACCCAGGTTCTCCCTTTCGTTTCTCGCATCCTCTTCTACACCTCGGGTGTTCTTTTCTCGGTGTCGCGGATCTTCCAAAGCCACCCCTGGGTGATCAGCCTCTACGATTGGCATCCCATCTATCAGGTACTGGTGATAGCGCGTTCATTGCTCATGACCCATGAGGCATTTGATCCAATGTACTGGATCTACACGGCGACCTGGGGCGTGCTCACCTGCGGGATTGGCTTTGTCTTCTTCTGGCTCGCTGAGGAGCGTTATGGGCGAGAGTGAGCGTAGGCCGGTCGTAGTGGTTGACGCACTTCACGTTGAGTACAAGGTCTTTGCGAGCGGACGGGCGATCCGTCGGCCGAGTTCAGTCGGGCGAATGCGCGGAGTCCGCACAGTTCACGCCCTCAAGGGCGTGTCTTTCGTGGCGTACGAGAACGAGTCGATCGGAGTCATCGGCTCCAATGGCTCGGGCAAGTCCACCCTCATGCGCACGATGGTCGGCCTCACGCCACCTTCGTCGGGCGCCGTGCACGCCAGTTCGAGACCAAACCTGCTCGGCGTCGGCGCTGCCTTGTTGCCGGATCTCTCGGGTGAGCGCAATATTGTTCTGGGTGGCTTGGCGCTTGGCTTCAGCCGGTTCGAGATCCAAGCGCTTCGCGATCGGATCGTTGAATTCGCTGAACTCGACGAATTCATCGACTTGCCTATGCGCACCTATTCCTCGGGAATGCAGGCGCGTTTGAAGTTTGCGATCGCGGCATCGAAGCAGCACGAGATCCTGATCGTCGATGAAGCTCTGAGCGTCGGTGACCGGCGCTTCCGCGCGCGGAGCGAGGGCCGGATTCGTGAGATTCGCGACAACGCCGGGACCGTCTTTCTGGTGTCCCACTCGATGCGGTCGATCCTCGACACCTGCGACAGGGTGATCTGGCTCAACAAGGGCGAGCTTCTCATGGATGGACCTGCCGCGGAGGTCGTGGCCGCGTACGAGGCCCGCTGAGGGTTGAATTGTCGGGCCAGATGGGTCCAAAACCCGGCTGACGATCGGACCGCTTCATCGACTGCTTCGCGGTGTCACCCACCGCCACGGCTAGGCTGGTCGTCTAGACCTCGCAGGAAGGAGTCCAGAGTGCGCGTCATCACCTACGGGACGTTCGATCTCTTCCACGAGGGGCACCGGCGGCTCCTCGAGCGGGCTAGGGCACTGGGCGACTACCTTATCGTCGGGGTCACCACGGACAGCTACGATGACGCCCGCGGGAAGTTGAACGTCCGCGAATCCTTGATGGAGCGGATCAGAAACGTCGAGGCCACCGGCCTGGTCGATGAGGTAATCATCGAGGAGTACGAGGGCCAGAAGATCCACGATATCCAGAAGTACGATGTCGGGATCTTCGCGATTGGCTCAGACTGGATGGGCAAGTTCGACTACCTACGTGACTATTGTCAAGTCGTCTATCTCGACCGAACCAAGGGTGTTTCCAGCACCCAACTGCGCACCGAGCACGACGGCGTGCTCCGGGTGGGCGTCGTTGGCGCCGGGCGGATAGCCGCGCGATTTGTCAGAGAGGCACGGTTTGTCAGCGGGGTCAGTGTCGAAGCCGTGCACAGCAGGACCGCAGCGCGTGCGAAGGCTTTCGCTGAAGACCTCGAACTGGGGTGGGTGCACGACGACCTCGACGACATGCTTGCCCACGTGGATGCGGTCTACATAGCGACGCCGCACGGCGTCCACTACGAGCAGACTGCGATGGCGATCAACGCGGGAGTCCACGTGCTCTGCGAGAAGCCAATGACCCTCACCAGGGCAGCCACCGAAGATCTCTTCGCCCGGGCGCGAGCGGCCGACGTCGTGCTGTTGGAGGCGATCAAGACCGCCTTCGCGCCAGGCTTTCAACGGATGGTGGCGGTCGCACGCAGTGGCTCCATCGGTGAGATCAGGTCGGTGGATGCCACCTTCACCAAACTCGTCCGGCAGGGTCGCGAGCTTACCGCTCCCGACGGCGGCAGCATCGCGGAGTTGGCCAGCTACCCGCTGCTGGCCATTGTCAAGTTGCTCGGAACCGGTTACTCAGCCCTGCAGACCCGCTCACTGCGTCCAGCAGGCGACGGGGTCGAGGTCTTCTCTCGGATTGACCTCGACTTCCCCCACGCCGTGGCCTCCGCCCGCACTGGGCTCCGAGTGAAGGCCGAGGGTGATCTCGTCGTGGCCGGCACCGAGGGCTACTTGTACGTTCCTGCTCCGTGGTGGCAGACCGAGTATTTCGAGACGCGGTTCGAGAACCCGGGACAGAACAAGAAGTATTACTACAAGTTCGATGGGGATGGCCTGCGATACGAACTGGCGGAGTTCGCCTCGATGATTCGTGGTGGTGAGCGCGATTCCTTCCGGCTGCGTCAGGCCGAGTCGATAGCGCTCGCCGGCATCATCGAGCAGGCGAGGGCCACGCCCAGGACGTTCTCCTAGCCTCCGGCCGTTGCCGCCCTCGGGTGTCCGGTCCGGCTGACACGGAGGGTGCCTGGGCGCGCCAAGAGCGGTCAGGGCTCAGACGATGAACTTGCGAGCCTCGTCGAGGAATCGCTGGGCGTAGTGTTCCGCTGGAGTGTCGCTCAGGTAGTACGTCCGCAACGAAAGTCGTTTCACCGACATTGAATCCGGGCCCAGCATGTCGTCCAGTACCTCGTCGAGCCCAGCTGTCGAGCCGTCAGCACCGACCTCGATGACATACGCGGCCTCGGCTAGCGGGAACTGCTCGCGGAACGCGGCACCGTGATCCGAAACGGCGGCCATCGCGAGTGGCTTGCCCGAGTACAGGTAGTCCGAAGCGACACTGGAGACGTCGGACACCATGGCGTGCGAAGCGTTCATGCAGTCGACGATCGACCACTGCGTCTCAGCCTGGCTGCCGAATACGTGGGGGCGACCGGACTCCTTGGAATCCTGCGTCAGTAGTTCGATGATCGTCGCGCAAGCGGCCGCGTTGGTCACGTGTTTGCGTGCGTACGGATGCGGACGGAAGACAACGGTGCAACCTCGGTCAAGGAGCCCTTGGACTATCCCCTTTCCGGCGATCAACGAACTGTAGTCCGAGTCCTCATAGAAACCCGACCACGTCGGGCTATAGAGCACGGTGGGTGGGTGGTGGCTGGAAATGGGAGATGTGGCGATCTCGACGTCTTCCAACTGGGGGCGACCCACGATGACGAATTGGTCGAGCCGGGTCGCGACACCATGCTTGGCGAAGCGGTCGATGGCCGCCTGCCCAGCAACGAAATTCTTGTCGTATTGCCGGAATGTTGGGCTCACGCTCGCGATCTTGTCACTGTCCCCGTGATTCAGTTGAATGTGGGTGATATTCGTGAAGCGAATCATGTGTGAATTACGGACTGCGGTGTTCGCGTAGAAGACGGCCTTGAGTGACTTGCAGACGATCGGGTCAAGGTCCTCCAACCCCGAGCGCAGAATGACTGGCGCATCGGTCAGTTTGGCGACCTCGTGGAAGTTCGCGGTGGTGCGGACCAGCACAAAGAACGGCTTCCCAAGGCGGGCGAGGTAAGGCAGCCACATCGCGGCCTGGTATGCGGTACCTGCAGGGGCCTGCCAATGGAACGCGAAGGCCGGAGCCATCTCGTCCAGGATCAGCGGCAGGTTCTCTTCGAACCGATTCCGATGCACCAGGTAGCGGATCACCTGGGCGCCGATGACCAGACCAACGACCACCGCTGCACCGACACAGACGAGCGCGGGCAACTGGGTGAACCCAAACGAGGCCGCAACGGCGAGCAGGGCCATTCCGACGGTATTGATGCCATAGAACCAGTTCGCCAGCGCAACTGAAGGAAGTTGGACCGTCCACCCGGGTATGTTGGCCGCCGCCGGCGCGGCCGAATTCACCGGCCTGCGCATCGCTTGCTCGCCGATCGCCAGCACGCACATCATGGTGCAGGCGACCAAGCTCAAGGCAGCCTCTCCATCACGCTGATCGATGATGAGTGCGGCAAGGGCGACGTGGATCCGGGGCATGCTTCTGGAGCCCATGAGGAGTGGGAGCCGGCCGGTGGGAGTGCCTCGGCGTGCGACCGCGGCGCGGACCGGAATGAAAACCACCAGGGCGACGGTGAGCCACAGCAGGAGCTGCGTCCGAATGGAGCCCGGTGCCTCAATGGCGCTAATGACGGTGGCGACGCCGAACACGTTGTTGACGACTGCGTGACCATCGACGAACCGTTCGATCTTTCGGAATGTCCTCAACCAGGAGCCCGTGACTGGCGGCATATTAGTCCTTCTGAAGGCATGCTTACTGGCCAGCGACTTTACCATGGTGCCTGCCGCCGCACCGCAGGGGCCGTGACGGAACGCCCTTGGCTTCGCCGGTGGGTCCGCAACTCGCCCCGGCGAATGTGGAGCTAGGGTATTGCCCCGACAGGAAGGGACGCTCATGACTGCACATCGGCGCACGATGGTGGCACTTTGGCTTGGTGGCACCGGCCAGCGAGCCACCGGGCGGGACGACTCGCGATGAGTGACAACACACCGCGCACCCGGATCCTCGTGCGCTCGGCGCAGGCGACCAACGCCAACCTCGCACCGCTCAAGTCGATCAGCTTCATTGGGGCCAACCAGGGAAACCTGCTCTACCAGTTCTCGGTCTGCCGCGCTCTGCAATCACAGGCTGCCGACGTCTCAACGACGACCTACGCCCGCTTCGAGCGAGGGCATCCCCACGAGCGAGCGGAATGGATCAACTCCGAGTTCGACCATCTCGTGCTGCCCCTTTCCAGTTCCTTCAGACTGCAGATGATCGACACCCTTCGGGACTGGACGGATCTAGTAGAACGACTCACGATCCCGGTCACGATCGTCGGTATCGGTGCGCAGCTCAGGTTGGCCGATGCCGAGAGCGGCAATTATCGTCCCAGTCGAGTCACTGGCGCCACTGCCAACGCCGACAAGAGCGCGGCACACGAGCAGGTCGTTCGCCGTTTCGTCCAGGCCGTGTTGGACCGCTCCGCTTCGATTGGTGTGAGGGGCGAGATCAGCAAGAAGTACCTGACCTACCTGGGATTCCCGGAAGACCAGATCGACGTTATCGGTTGCCCGTCGCTTTTCATGTGGGGGCCTGACTGGCGCATGCCACACAGCAGGGGCGGCCCCCTGGGGAAGTCCAGTCGGCTTTCCCTGTCCTACGACCACCGGATCAGCGAGACGGCTTGGTTGATGGAGCAGGCCGTCTCGGAATTCCCCAAGTTGACCGTCTACGTGCAAGAGAAGTTGGCCGCACGAATGGTGATCACCGGCGAGGAGACCCGCCCAAATTGGGCCGGAGATCGCCGATTCCCGGTCTACACGTCACACCCCCTGTACCAAGGGCATCGGCTTGTCTACTACCCGACGGCGTGGTCGTGGATCCGCTACCTCGGGAGCATGGATTTCGCTTTTGGCCCAAGGTTGCACGGCACTGTGGCGGCCATACTCGCGGGCACGCCTGCGCACTTACTGAGCCACGATTCGCGCACTCTCGAGATCGCCGAACACCACCACCTGCCCTACACCAGGGTCGACCAGCTGGTGCAAGGCACAACAGTGAAGGAGATCGCCGCCCGTGCGGACTACTCCGCCTTCAACCAGGCCTATCCCGAACTCCATGCGCGGTTCCTTGCCTTCCTGACGCGCAACGGCTTGCCGAATGCTTACGACGGCACTCCGAACACGCTGGCAGCCTTCGATGCGGCCACCAAACCAGCAGAGCAGGCGCGCGGGGTCGTCAGCAATTCCTCCTCCCGCACCCCGCGTGAGCTCTTGGACGATCAGGCCCGCCGAATCGCTGGAAAGGCCCGCGCGATCATGATGGGGCAGGGCTCGAGGAAGGGCAGCCGCTAGAGTCGGCGGCTCTTCGTCGTGCTCCCTCGGGATCTTGAGGGCTCCGGGAGCCACTCGAGCCATCGTGTCGGTGGGGACAGGGGGCGGACCGTGTCGCCTGAATCGCCGGACCGGGCTTATTGTTTTGGGCATGACGGTTCCTGGCACCCCCAAGGTCACGGTGATCATTCCGGTGTACAACACGGGTCGTTTCCTGGACGAATGTATCGGCTCGCTGTTCGATCAGACCCTGCCGCAGTCTGAGATCGAAATCGTCGCTGTGGACGACGGCTCCAAGGACGACAGCCTGGAGGTGCTCCAACGCCTCGCGAGCGAGCACGAGAATCTGCGGGTCATGCACCAGGACGCGAGCGGCAGCGCTGCGAAGCCACGCAACGTCGGTATCGAGGCCGCGAGGGGCGAGTACCTCTTCTTTCTGGATTCAGATGACTACCTGGCGCCGGATGCCCTCGGCGAACTGGTCAGGGTGGCGGACGAGTCAGGCTCGGGGGTTGTTCTCCCCAGGATGGACACCTTCGGCACCGACCGCAACCGCGCGTCGACGACCGTACGAGAGACCGCGCTTGCCGTTGACTTCGTCGAGTCAGGGGCGTACCGCACCTATCATCCCGGGAAGCTCTTCAGGGCCTCCATCGTTCGTCAGCACGGCCTTCGATTCCCTACGGGCTACCGTATCGGTGAGGATATGGCCTTCACGCTGTCGGCGTACTTCCACAGTCCGCACGTTTCGATGCTGGGCGACAAACCGTACTACCACCTTCGGTGGCGCAACGACCAGTCGTCGCTGCGACAAGCTGGCCAGACGGCTCCTGAGGTGCTGGCCAAGAACGAAACCATGGTTCGCATCGTTCAGCGGCTGGCCCGGTCCGAGTCGGACCGGATCATGCTGTTGCAGCGGTGTGTCGTTGGCCGGGGTGGGCTGTGGGTGCTCTTCACCGAGCCCTACCTGGAACAGTTCGATCCTGCTGCCCAGCAGGAGGTGTTCCAGCACGTCCACAGCCTGCTGGCGGATGCGTGGAAGCCGGCCTACCGGCGCCAGGGCAGCCTCAAGGCACACATCATGACCTCGCTGCTGTGGCGGGGGGACCTTGAAGCCGTGCGCGAATTCTCGCGACTCATTGCCAGCGGCGCGGAGATTCCGCTGCGCCCCGGGCGCCCCTGGCGTCGGCAGCCCGCCTACGTCGCTTCCACCGGTACGGTCGTGCGTGACGCACTGGACGAGAAGGCGCTCAAGAAGTTGCTGGCAGAGCGCCAGTCGCGAGCCTCCGGGACCGTCCGTTAGCCCTCAGCGCGGGGTCGGCTCCCGGACGTAGTCCTGGCCAATTCCGACAACGATGGGCCAGCCATGGATCGTAGCGAGAGTCGTCGCATCGAAACTCTGCTCCGCCTCGTCCATGATCACGGCCAAGGTGCCGGATCCCAGGTAGTCAATCGCGAACTGCTGGTACAGGGTCGACTTGCGCCTCGACGGGAGGGCTTCACCTGGCGTTCGCAGGTGGTAGTAGTAGCCTCGAAAGTCAGCCATGACGGGGCAGCCACGGGCGAGATTGCGTCGCAAGAGTCCGTTGTTGATCAGGGCGATGGGGAGGTTGGCAGTGACGCACCCGGGTCTATCGGTGGCCACCTGCGCCAAGGCGGCCGCATCGAAGACCGCCGCCTTACGCCGGTAGACCACTACCTCGCTCGTGTACCCCGCCAGGGTCGCGACCACCAGGGCAACCGCCAGCGGTACGGTCCAGCGTGCCCGGGGGAGTGATCCGGCGACGAGTCCAAAGGCGACTCCAACAACCATTGCCAGGGGGCCGGTGGCCAGGGTCGGGTAATGGTTGTACCAACTGGGCGACGCCAGCAGCACGGTGATCGTGACACCCGACATCACGACGGCGAAGCGTCCCACCCGGCTGGCGAGGGCGATCAGCGCTGCGACCACCAGCACGGCACAGAGCGCGATCAACCGCGGCGACCATACAGCTTCTTCATCCAGCCGGAAGCCGAGGATCATGTCCATGCGCATCGCCGGGTTCGGACGAACGACTGGCCGTCCCAGTTGATCGGTCACGACCATCTGCCACATGGCCATCGGAGCCGACGCGAAGAAGGGCAGCATGACACCGCCAATCCCGATTGATCCCCCGAGCGAGGTCCACGCTGCCACAGACCAATGTCGCGTGAATAGCAGCCAGGCGACGACGGCCAATGCTGGAACAATCGTCCAAATCTTGAAAGTCGGCGAAATCCCGAGCGCGATGCCAGCGATCAGAACCCGCTTCACCGTCAGCGGACGATCCGGTGGGACGGTGATGATCAGGGCCATGCCCAACAGCATGAAGAAACTCCCGGGCGCTTCCAGCCAGGTCGACGATTCCGCGTAGACCGAAGGCAGCGCCACGGCGTACACCAGGCCTCCGACCAGTGAAGCAGCCCAACCAGAACTGCGTAGCATCCAACTGACGAGCACCGCACTGGCCGCGCCAAGCAGCATGAAGGTCACTTGAGACAAGACGGTGGCTTTGAAATCCCCGATCACGCCACCGACCCAGGCGAACGGCGCGAGGGCCAAGACGATGCCGGGTGGATGTAGCAGTAGGAAATCCCGATAGGGCAACTGACCGTGGGCAAAGCCCACCGAAGCGGTGTAGTACACCGCTTGATCATGATCAAGGTGAAGCAAGCTTCCCCTGCTCAGGCCGGTTGCCAGACGCACCAGAAAAGCGACCAGCCCAACCACGGTCGCCACTGGCCACCATCGCTGAGGGAGCGGCGGGCTGGTTCTTGCCTCCCAGGTGCGCCAGCGAGCGACGGCCCCCTGCCCGCGCCATGGCCGGCCCTCCGGTTCGCTCATGTGCTGGTTCCTTCCAGAAACCGGTCCACCGATCACTGCTACCTCGCTGCCTTGGGGCCGTTTCGATGGCTGGTCGGCTACTTGCAGAGCTTCTGAGAAGCCTTCTCTATCGCCTCCATGGCCTCGTTCAGACTGCTCAACAGGCTGAACTGTGCCCGCACGGCGTTGATGTCCTTGGTTTCGGCGACCGCCTTCGCGTCCTTCAGGAACTGAATCACCTTTGCGTACTGGTCGGCGAGACTCGCTGGGGCGTTCTTCGATGCAGCTTGGTATTTACCAAGAAGGTCTTCGTAGAGGGCTGCGAGCTTGTCGAAATCCACCCCTGCGTCGTCGTCGGAGTTACTCGTCGTTCCTGATCCCAGAATCGTCTTGTAATCGCTGCAATAGGCCGCAACCTGGTCAACACCCATGGTGGCGGTCTCCTCGGCAAGCGGGATGCTTGCGCTCGGGGATGCCGTGGCTGGGGCCGTGGCCGTTGGGGTGGGCTCTGGAGATGGCCCTGCGGTGGGCGTGCCCCCCTTCGCATTCAGCGAAAACAGAACCACGCCGACCATCGCCAGAACCACAGCGAGGCCGACCACAGCGCCACGCCAACTCTTCCACCAAGGCTTAGTCATCAAAACCACCATCCGTCCTCATCGTCCCCAGTGGGGTAGGAAAGCCTGACTGGCTCAGGCCGTCTTCACAGTGATCGATGCAGAAGCCTTCCCAGTGCTGCTCACGATGCGCCACTTGCGGGTATTCACCACGTCGAAGCTGATCAACTGCGATGTGGCTCCCTTGGGGATGGTCACCGTCGTCTTGGTGACCCACTTGCCGGCGCTGTCGAACTGCAGCTTCAGGGTGTTGGGTCCCGTTGAGTACTTCCACTGGGCCAGGAACGGCGCCGAGTCTCCTGCGACCAGGATCGATGGGCCGTACAGCTTTGGAGTCGACCCGGCGGCCGACGATGCAATCACCATTTGCTCATAGCTTGAGTATGCGGCAGCGGAGGCGATGGTGGCCTTGGCGGGTGTGGTGACGGTGACCGCTTTTGCCCGCCAACTGTGGCTCACCAGGAATACCTGCGAACTTGATCCTGCACCGTTCGTGACCGTGATGGTCTTGTAGTTCTTCCAGACTCCAGCGGAGTAGTACTGGAGCGACACGGTTCCTGAGATCTTCGTCGCGCCCTGGGCCCAGGTCACAGTGGCGACAGAGGTGGCGCCGACTTTCGGGTTCACGGGCATCGACAGCACCGGCGCGGAGGTAATCGTGGAGATGGCCGGCGCCGGGGGCGTTTCACTCGCTGGGGGAGTGACCGCAGGCGTCTCGGACGCGGGAGGCGTGACCACGGGCGTGTCCGTGGGTGTCGTGGTTGGCGTGGTCGTTTCGGTCGGCGGTGCGATCGACGGCGTGCCGGTGCCTGCTCCAACGACCACGCTCGCCGTGGCGGATTTGTTGCCTGACACCGCAGTGACGGTGATGGTAGCCGTCCCCTGCTTGATCGCTGTCACGGTGCCATCCGTCGCCACAGTGGCCACCAACGGGTCACTGGACTTCCAGTTGAGCGTCTTGACGGTGGCACTGGAGGGGGCAACCGTGGCTGTCAACTTCAGCGTCGAACCTGCCGCCAGTGGCCCTGTCGGCTGGGCCACAGTGACACTGGTCACGGGGATCACGCTGGATCCCGCCTTGGCTAGTTCGTACATCCGGTCGTCATGGAGTTCCACCGCCCGTGCCGCGGTGAGATTTGCTATCTTCACCGCCAACTCGTCGTACTTCATACTGGTGCCGTTGTAGTTGGCGGAACCGGTCCAGGCGTAGCCGACTGCCCGCCCGTTGGCGGTGTAGGTGAGGGTCATGGATTTGTCGTGGACATTTGCGAACACCACCCTGGAGACCAGCTTCCGCAACGTGGCGCTCATCTTGAAGTACGTACTCGCGACGTCGCTCAGCGCGTTCGTCCCGAGAATCACTCGGACGTCGCAGCCCTCATCCGTCAGGACACCCAGACCGGCCGCGAGTTCGTCGCGGAACTCGCTGAACAGTGACTGGACGGTGTAGGAGGTGCACAGGGTCTTCGTGCCGACTTTGGCATTCGTCTGACTGGCGAGGAACTCCGCCTCGAAATCCCTCCGGCGGGGGGATGGGTAGTAGGAAAGCTCCTTGGATGCGTCCAACACTCCGCTGTTGGATGCCTGGGTATACGGGTCCAGGTTGGCGAGGTCTTTGGCGACCGTCCAGTCCCACTGGTTCCATTCGTTATTCCAGACCTTGTTGACCAGCCCCGAATACGCCCCGTCGCTCGCCCCGCCGAAGAAAGCGATACCGAGGTTCGACTTCTTGCTACCGCTGGCACCGTTCAGATTGGACGAGGTGATCCAGACCACGTTATCCCAGAGCTTGCCCTCTGAATCTCTGGCCTTTTCAAGCAGCGCGTACTTGGAGTGCATAATGCCGCCGCTCATTTCAAAAAGGCACGCCCCAATGCCCTTGTCGCACAGCTTCAGCAATCCTGCGGTCGTCATGAGGTCGGCAAGGCTGCTGCCCGCCGCCAATGCCGCCTCAATGGTGTCGCGGCTACCCAGCGTTTGAATATACTTCGACCGTTCCGCCTTCGTGTACTGATTCAGTTGGTCTCTGAACGCATGTGTCGGGCTGAACATCTTCGTCGCGAGATTGCCATCACTGTCATACACGGAATACTTATCGGTGGTCGAGTTGTATTTCGCGTCGTAGTGGTCGTAGTAAGAATTGAAGATCGTCGCGTAGATGTGGGAATATTTCGGCACCGACGAAATCAGGTACGCGAATTCATTCACCTGGCGCCAGTCGACTGTGCCGTCGTTGTCCCCCACGGAGCTGAAGACCTCGACGCGGCCGCCAGTCGCGGTCGCGTAGGCAACATCGGGTTCCACCGGAGCGGGTGTCACAGACGCCGATGTCATCGGCGGTTGCAGCGCGGGGTTCGGCGAGGCCGCCGGGACATTCTGCGGAGCCGCATGCGCTACCGGGGAGGCCGCCAGCGGAGCGGACAAAACACTGACCAGGAATAGGATCCACAGCACGACGGGCGGACGGGACAAGGGACTTCTCCATGATCGAACGAAAGGCATGACACTTGATCGTACAGCCTTGGACGGAAGCGGTCGAAGTTGACGATGGGTGTTGAATGCTGTCCAGCTCGCCCATGGCGGTATCGCGTCAGCCAACAATGGTATTCCGACAAGGGGGTTCAGCTGAGGAGATCAGCACCTGAGCACCTGGGCGGACGGGGTCCGTCGAGTCCCACCACGGCGGGGGCCGTGGCTTGAGGATCGTCGCCACAGGGGCACAGGTGGGCCCAGGATTTCGACCCAGAATGGCGAGGGACTTTCCGGCGGCGCCGCGCCGTCACGCGCCAATCCGTGGTCGGGCCGCCAGTCGCTCGGCAGCGGCGGCGAACGCCGCCAGAGGGCCGTCGGGAAGGTCACCAAGCACGTAGGTCTTGAGCTCCCTGCGCTGC
>JBAVKY010000472.1:0-3761 GCA_049688555.1 Propionicimonas sp. | reverse complement strand
CGCTGGCCCAGTGGAAGCACCTGGTCGACATCGGCGACTTCGTGTCCATCACGGGTGAGGTGATCACCAGCCGCAAGGGCGAGCTGTCGGTCTCCGCGAGCTCGTGGATGCTGTCAGCCAAGTCCCTGCGCCCGCTGCCGGAGAAGCACAAGGGCCTGACCGACCCCGAGGCCCGAGCGCGCATGCGCTACGTGGACCTCATCGTCCGCCCGGAGGCCCGCAGTGCGGCGCACCTGCGCTCCACGATCGTGCACAGCGTGCGCGACTCCCTGCACCGCCGCGGCTTCGTCGAGGTGGAGACCCCGATGCTGCAGCTGATCCACGGCGGGGCCAACGCGCGGCCGTTCGAGACCCACATCAATGCCTACGACCTGGACCTCTACCTGCGCATCGCCACCGAGCTGCACCTCAAGCGGCTCATCGTCGGCGGCATGGAGAAGGTCTTCGAGGTCGGCAAGCAGTTCCGCAACGAGGGCGCGGACTTCAAGCACAACCCCGAGTTCACTTCCCTGGAGGTTTACGAGACGTACGGCGACTACACCACCATGCGCCTGTTGACCCAAGCGATCATCCAGGAGGCCGCCACCGCCGCCCATGGCTCCCCGGTGGCCCGGCACACGGACGCCGACGGGAAGGTCACCGAGTACGACCTGTCGGGCGACTGGCCGGTCAAGACGATCTGCCAAGCCGTGTCCGAAGCCCTTGGGGAGGAGATCACCACCGGGACTCCGACCGACGTGCTGCACAGCCACGCCCGCCGGATCGGACTGGAGCTGGAGCCGGACCTGGCATGGGGCTACGTCCTCGAGGAGCTCTACGGCCAGCTGTGCGAGGGCCAGACCACGACGCCGGTCTTCTACACGGACTTCCCCAAGGAGAACGCCCCGCTCACCCGGACCCACCGCACCCACCCACAACTGGCCGAGAAGTGGGACCTCGTCATCTTCGGCTCCGAGCAGGGCACCGCCTACTCCGAGCTCATCGACCCGGTCGACCAGCGCGAGCGCCTCGTGGCCCAGTCGCTGATGGCCGCAGCCGGCGACGTGGAGGCGATGCAGGTCGACGAGGACTTCCTGCAGGCCCTCGAGTACGGCATGCCGCCAACCGGCGGCATGGGGCTGGGCATCGACCGGCTCGTCATGAACCTCACCGGGCTCGGGATCCGCGACACCATCCTCTTCCCATTGGTCAAGCCGAATGCCTGAGGGGGACGCCTACCACTTTGAGGTGCCTGATCACGAATCGAGAGGGCCTGGACAGTCGGTTAACAGGCTTGTAAACGATCAGTAAGGCACACTGGCAACAGGAACGCTTCCTGGAGGCCACAATGGTCGCACCACTCATGTCAGGCATGCTTGTAGTCGTGGACTCAGACGCCGATCCCCGGTCCCTGCTGGCGATGGCCCGACGCTTCGGAGCGTCCGTGGCACTCATGTCCCGGGACGCCAGCAGCGCGGAAGGCATGGAGTCCCAGCGCTCGGCCATGGCCGAACCGACCATCGACGAGGCTTTTCGGGCTGCGTCCATGCGGAACCTGCCCTGGGTCGGCATCCGCCGCGACTTCGCCGATCCCGAGAGCCTGCTGCGCGAGATCCTGGTCGCAGTGGGTCGGCACCGTTCCGCCGAGCTCCCCGGGTTCGGCGTGCTCCTCACCGCTGGTGAGCCGGCTCCCTTCCGCCGGATCCTGGCGATCATCGACCGCGGCAGCGGCCCGACCTCAGGCCTGCTTGCCTACGCGGCTGTCGGGGTGGCCACCGCATCGGGCGCCGTGCTCGACTTCCTCGTGATCGCCAGCCACGGGGAGGACGTCAGCTCAGACGAAGAGATTGAGGCACTGGCCATCAGCCGGGAGCGCGAGCTGTACGAGGCCGCCATCGAGTTGTCGGTCCAGGAGTCGGTGGAGACCAACTGGGTCACGGCCGGCGCAGTGGCGGACAAGTGGTTGGTGATCACCGACCAGTTGTCCCAGCACGACTACGACCTGGTGATCGACGACCTCGGCGACGTCACCCTGGGGGGCCGGGTCCGACGAGGTGGGAACCTCGACGCCGTCCTGGCCGAGGGGAAGGTCGGCGCCATCCCGCTGCGACTGCTGCGCGAGGTCGACATCCCGCTGCTGCTCGTCGTCGACGAGATCCGGCTGGGCATGGCGCCAGCTGCACTGCTGCGGGCGGGGACAGCGGCTGCCGTGGCCACGGGGATCCTGGGGACCGCCCTGATCTCGACGAGGGCCTCGACGGTCGCCGCGATGCCGGTCACCGAGGCCGCGCAGGAGTCCAACCAGGTCGTGGCTGAGTTGGAGGATGCCTTGGGGACTTCGACCCAGGATCGGAAGGCGGCTGCCAGCGCCTCCAGTCGGGGCGCTGCGCGCCAGACTACGACCCAGGCCGCGGCTGAGGCCGAGACGAAGGCCAAGGCTGCACCCACGGCCCCCAAGGGCGGCGCCACGGTCAGCCAGGTGAACCGCGCCGAGTCAGCGCTGGAGGAGAGCAAGGAGGAGCACCGCGACGCCAAGGCTGCGCTGGAGAAGGCTGAGAAGGAGCTCGCCCAGGCCAAGGAGGACCTGGCCGCCGCCGAGAAGGCGGGCACGGCGTCCCTGGCCGAGCTGCAGCAGACGCGGGACGCCGTTGCAGTCGCGAGCACGAAGGCCGACGCCCTCCGGGAGGACGCAACGGGGCTCTCCGGGCTGATACCCGGCGGAGCCACCGACGAGGAGGCAGCTGCCGCGGCGGCCGCGGCGGCCGCCGCCGACCAGCTCCTCGACCAGAGCGTCGAAGCCGGCGCAGAGGCCCTCGACGACATCAGCGCAGCCGAGGAGGACCTGGACCGCGCGCAAGCCGCTGTGGAGAAGGCCGAGGCGGAGAAGGCCGAGGCGAAGGCCGACTACTCACACGACCGGGCCAAGTACGAGGCCTACAAGAAGAGCCTGGCCGCAACCCGCCAGTCCCCGGTCAACAAGGGCAGCTACCGCCTCACTGCCAGGTTCGGCCAGGCTGGCGGCTACTGGTCCTCGGGCTACCACACTGGGCTGGACCTCGCCGGGGCGGTCGGGACGGATATCAAGGCCGCGGCCAGCGGCACCGTAGTGGAGGCCGGGTACGCAGGCGCCTACGGCAACCGGGTCGTCATCGACCACGGCAACGGCTACACGACGACCTACAACCACATGTCCGCGATCCGCACATCCGCCGGGGACAAGGTCCAGACCGGCGACCACATCGGCGAACTGGGGTCAACCGGCAACTCCACTGGTCCGCACTGCCACTTCGAGGTGACCAAGAACGGCAAGTTCATCGACCCAGAGGCCTGGCTGGGCTGGTAGCCCGGAGGCCCTGGAATCCTCGGGCGTAGCATTCGCCCGTGGCCACCGTCGTTCTGGCGATCATTGCTGGGGCCTTCGCCGTCACCCTCCTTGCAGTGCTCTGGTCGACCGTCAGGGCGTTGGGCGTCGGCGCGACCAGTGCCCGGCTTCGGCGCAACGGGGTGCGCGCCACCGGCATGGTCGTCGACAATGCCCTGGCCTCGACCCCGCAGCGACGCGTCCTGTTCTCACCCGTGGTCCAGTTCCGGGCTCACTCAGGCCAGCACGTGCACGGTGCTGCACAGCAGGCCTCGGCGAGTTCATGGCCTCGGGGGGCCACCGTGGAAATCGTCTATGACCCGGCAGATCCCCGGCAGTTCGTCCTGGCCGGGCGCCCGGAGCGCGGCCACCGGATCGGCAACGTGATCGTGGGCCTCGTGATCGCCGCCATCCTCGCGGG
>JBAVKY010000471.1:0-2877 GCA_049688555.1 Propionicimonas sp. | reverse complement strand
TCGTAGCGGAAGTCGCCACCGGATACACGTTCGCGGATGAGTTCCCCTATGGACTCGACGTCATCCTCGACGAACTGCAGCGGCGACTCGACGCCTGCGCACCGTAGCGCCTCGGCGACGCACCTCGGACTGGCCACTCACCCAGATGAGGCAGTGCCCCGGCTCAGCGGACCCCTCGGCGACCGTGAAAAGCTCCGGAACCGGCCACCCAACATTTCCATCTTGGACTCGCGAACCACTGAAAGGGCTCGGCCGCGGGAGTCGTCACAACGCCCGATCCACACGTCCGATCGCGCCGCCGATCGACTGATGGTTAGCGGGCGTGGAGCACCATGTGCGCGATCAGGCTGTCCAGCTTGCGCACATCTATCCCCTTGCCGAGCTTCACTTTGATGTGTCCAGCGCGTGTCCACATTTCCAACTCGGAGTTCCAGTCGAGGGTGCCCGCGTTCTCTGACGACCACATGTCGATTCGGGAGTAGGGCAGGGAGTAGATCTCAATCTTCTTGCCGGACATGCCTTGGGCGTCGCGGACAATGAGTCGCATGTTGGTGAAGATGGCCGTGTCGCGGTAGGTGCGGTAGGCGGCGACGGCTTGCTCTCCCTGGACCAGAAGCTGCTGGACGTCGGGCGGTATCGGGCATTCGGCTACCAAGGTCCAGGCAAGGATTGGGGAGGTCTCCATCGGTTTCCTTCGATCGCATCGGGGGCGCTCTCGCCTCATCAGACTTCGCGAGGCGCTCTCAACGTATCGACACCCATCGCGGGTCGTGGCGACCGAAAGAGAATGCCGGCCGCTTCAACGCACTCTAGAAGCCGCGCGACGCAGGTTTTTGGGCCGGGTGGGTGCGAGGCTTTTTGACACATCAGTTCGCTGACACGAACATATGTGTATGGAGTTGACGGTGGCACAGGTTGCCGGGCAGCACGCACGCACGGCGCGGTTCGTGCAGCAGGCGGTCCGGTCGGGTGACCTGTCTGCTCTGCGGCTGGTGGGCCGAATCGCGGTGATGGATGACCTGGCCGCCACCGCGTGGGCCCGCGCTCTGGCGCCGGGGCGTCGCTGGACCGGCGAGGTCCGTGAAGCGGCCTTGGACTTGGTGTCGACCGGTCGGACCGATCGGTTGTCCAGTTCGGAGCGATCCAGGCTCCGCTCGCGCCTGCGGGGCATGTCGGCGGCGGCGATGGCCCACGCGTCGGGCGGACTGGGCGGGTGGGCACGCTACCGGGTCACCGGCGTGCCGGATTTGCCCCGGGTCGGGCCCTCCGCGCTGGACCAGGCCGGGGTGGGGATCGTGCCGGGAGCCGGGTGGGTCACGTTCGTGGAAACCGTCGACCTTGACCAACTGGAGTTCGACTACGACGTGATCCTGGACGCCGACGGCAACCTCGGAGTCCTGCAGCGTCCACGGTCCGACCCGAGGGTGGCCCGGGTGCTGTTGGACAGCTACCTGTTGGGGGACGCCAGGTTGTCCACGGCGGCCGCCACCGAACTCGAACGGCGGGCGCATGGTCTTTGACGTGTTCGAAAGCGTCGACGAGATCGCGCACGCGCTGGCACCGGAACGTTGGATATTGGTGGGGGGGCTGATGGTCCACGCCCACGCCCGCCTGGCCGGCATCACGCACCCGCGTCCCACCGATGACGCCGATCTGGTGGTCGAATTGCGGGCGGGAAACTACAGCGAGGCGGCGAGGGCCCTCCAAGGGTTGGGCTACCAGCGGCACGAGTCGTTGGACCATCGGGCTCCGTTCCACCGGTTCGCTCGTGGCAGCGAGCAGGTGGACCTGATGGCACCCGAAGGCAAGCCGGTCCGGTTCGCCGGGCGTGACGTGCTCAGGGTGCCCGGATCGCGCTCGGCGTTGAACCGGACCATCGTGTTCACGACCCCGACCGGGGTGATGATCCGGATCCCGGACCTGGCGTCAGCGTTGTCGTTGAAGGGGGCGGCCTATCAGCTGCCCGGGATCAACCGGGTGCGTCACCTCCAGGACGCGGTCACCTTGTTCGCGTGCGCCGACACCACCGCCTTCGAGCTGTCCACGTCGATGCGCCGCAACGTCAATATCCTCCTCAACGCCCTCGACACGACTGAACCGTGGGCTGCGACGGACCCCTCCAGCCGTCGTCGGGCTGTGCGCGCCATCCGTCAGATCCGCCCAGAGTGGGCGATCCCCGTTTTCGTCCTGTCCCAGCGACCCGGCACGACGAGACCGGTGTCAACGCCAGGTGACAACTGACCCCCTTCTGCCGGGCGCGTTCCAGGGTTCGTCGCAGCACCGTCCGCTTCGATAGGACGGCGATGGCACGACGGGGTAGGAAGCGACGGCTCGTCCTGGAGGACGAGTGCTGGAAGCTGATCGCTGGGGGCACGGCACGGTGGCTGCGGCGAAAGACGGCAATGGGCACGTGTTGGGCACAAAGCGTCACAGGAGTCTCCGAAGAAGTGCGTTTCCCCTAGTGGGGAAGAATTCGGGGTGGGCCTAACTGGACTTGAATTAGTGAATGGACCTACCCTGCCAGGAGTGGACAGAGGGTGACTGGGCGGGTCAATCAGGCATTCACTAGGGGATACATCCAAGAGTATGCTAGCCTAGGGTCCGTGACTAGACGTGCTTCGAAGGGCGATCCAGGCAGCGAAGTTACCCCAAGGTTACCCCACCCGAACGCTCCGGGGGGAGGTGACTCCGAGCCGGCCACCTGGCGGCGTGGCCCCCAGGTGGGGGCCTCCTACCGAAGCTTCGGGACGGTGGCTCCAGCCCGCGGGAGATGGAAGGCATTCTATGTTGGCCCCGATCGCCACCGACACACCGCTGGAGTGACCTTCAGCAACCAAGTACGGGCACAAGGCTGGCTCGCCAACGAACTCGCCCTCA
>JBAVKY010000470.1:0-4144 GCA_049688555.1 Propionicimonas sp. | reverse complement strand
ACCACCAACGAGGCTGGGTGCCACCCGTGCTGCCCGCGTGCCCGAGGTGGTCAGCGTGAACGCGTCAGTCGCCGGCCTCGCGGGCGATGAGCTCGAGGAGCTCGGCGGCCGCCACGCTGGACCCGAGCGCGTTCAAGTGGCCGGAGTCGGACGCGTAGTCACCGGCCAGGGCGTAGTAGGTGGAACCCTCGTACTGCCCGGTCACCCGAGTGCCATCCGGGGTCGTGGACTCCAGGGCTGCTAGGTCGAACAGCCGCCCGTTGTCCCCGTATTCCTGCCGCATCAGGGAGTTGTACTGCTCACGAACCACGTTGTCGGCCCGGTTCGCGTCGGGCCTGCCGAGCAGGCGCTTGATCTGGGCCTTCCAGCCGGACTCCGTAGTCAGTGGTGTCGTGACGTGCAGGAAGGTGACGTCGGGGTAGTCCCGCTCAAGCGCAGCCATCGTCTCCCGGTACTGCGCGAACAGGGCCTCGACGTCGGTGTCCGAGTTGAAGTCGACGAAGCACAGCTTCATGAACGCCACGTCTGCACGCTCAGCGACCCCGCCGCGAATGGCAGCGTCGAATGCCACGATCTTCGTCTGTGGCTTGGTGTTCTCCCCGATGTAGGCGTGCTCGATGAAGCCGCCGTCGAGCGACGGCGCAGGGGTGCTGATGATGGGTGGGGTCGCCATTCCATGCGCCTCGTAGACGAGGGGGACTCCGTCGAGCACGTTCATGCCCACCGACTGGTGCCCGAAGAACACCCTCTCCCCGGCCGCGGACGCCAGGTCCTGATTGCTGATCTCCGTAACCGACGCTGTCTGTGCCGACACGTTGGCTCCCTTCAAGGTGGGGGCTGCAATGAGCATCGACACGATCGCGGCGACCGCTCCGATGATCAGAACTGCCATGACTGCTGCGCTGGGCTTCCTACTGCGAACCGAGAGCACGGTCCCTCCCCTTTGTTCACTCATCGGCGTTCCTCCGTCGCGGCCGTTGGACTCATCAACGGCCAGGTGTTGATCAGGCGCGTTCGGCGGGCGCCAGCGGGCTCGGCCTCGGCGGGCGCAGAATCCGTCGGTGCAGTCGCCGCGGGCTTGGTCAGCGGTGGGAATAGCAGGTGTCGAGCCGGGACCGACGGGGCGCCAGGCGGAACCATGCTGTGCCTCTCGACGCCGGCGAACAGCGCCAGGGCCGCAAGCAGGATCACCGGACTCAGCAGCAGGAGGATCATGAAGGCGAAGCCGGGGTCAGCCGTCGGGTCGAGGCCGGCGAGGTGGCTGAGCACCACCAGCAGCGGCTGGTGGACCAAGTAGAGCGAGTACGACATGACCCCGATGGCGACCAGTGGGCGCCACGAGAAGACCTTGGCGACAGGGTTGTCCCCGGCGAGCACCAGGCTGACGAGCGTGAAGAACAGGATACCGTAGAGCATGTGGTTCAGCGGGTTGTCGGGGAACGAGAGCGCAACCAGCGCGCAGGTCACCGCCGTCAGCGCCAAGGGCCACCCCACCCGCACGCGGCGGGTGCGGAAGAGCTCGGCTGCCACCATCCCGAGGGCGAACTCGCTCCAGCGGCCGAGGAACTGATTCGGCAGCACGACGGTGGCCCACATCCCGTGCGGATCCAGAAGCCCCGCCTGCACGGCTGCGAACAGCCCCAACCGGTAGACGGCCGTAACCGCGAAGACCCCGGCGACGGTCCGACCCAGCCCGAACCGGACCGCGAGGATGATGAGCAGCGGCAGTGTCAGGTAGAGCTCCCACTCCAGACCGAGTGACCAATAGCCTCCGTTCAACCCGTAGAAGGTCTCCGGGAAGAGCTGATGCGTCATGGTGACGTGCGTGATGCTCTGAGCAGCCACCTCGCTGCTGCTGAGCGACGGGAAGCCGAGGCGACCGTTGGACACGATGTAGGCGGCAAGGACGATGGCTAGGCTCACGTAGTAGGTGGGGAGCAGCCTGCGAACGCGCTTGCGGAAGAACTCGCTGCCGCGGAAGCGGTCGGATCGCCCGCCTGCATAGGGTAGGTACAGGCAGAGCCCGCTGAGCACGAGGAAGAGGCTCACCCCCGTGGAGCCGCTTCGCACGACGAGATCCACTCCGGGCCACAACACAGCTCCGGTGGCAGCGCGCATGTGGAACAGCACGACCCAGAGCGCCGCCACGGCGCGCAAGCCGTCGATTCCGCCCACCCGACTGCTTCGATTGGCCTCACGGGTAGGCGCCTGGCGAGCCGTCTCGACGCTTGACGGTTGCGCTGTGCGGTCCATCGTCATGCCCCCCTGATGCAGCACTTGGTGGAACTGGTATTGGTCGTTGGTCGGTTGACTTCTACGGCGATGCGACGACCAGGACGACCAGAGCCGCAATTCCTACGCCGGTCTGGGATGCGGCCCCCCTGGAACCTATTCAAATCCACGTTAGGGGGATCTTAGCATCGCTTCGAGCGTACTCAAGGGCGCCCCCCTGCCTTGCCATCACGGTCGTCGCGTCCACTCCCCGTCGGGCTTGGCTCGGCCGTGCCGGATTCGCGTGGAAGATCCACGTCCTGCCCTCGGGTTCCCGCGCCCAGGGGTACGAAGCCTCGCCGTCACCCCGACTCCCGACGGCGGATTCGTCGCGCTCCCCTGTGAGGTCCAGTCTTCGATGAACCCCCACTCTTGGCCCGCAGGCGATCCGCATGGGGGGGCGAGATATGGCCCTCATGGGGACTGGTTTAGTATTCGTTTGCATTGTGGCGTCCTTCGGGACGCTGAGGACTGTGGTCTGACCAAGCGGGGTCGGGCAGGCGCAGCCGGTGAGAACCAGCGGCCAACAAGGCGGCATAGGGGGAAGAGACGGACCTGAGCAGGACCTTCAGCAGGGCGACCAGGGCTCATCGTGGACGTCTGGGACGTCGACTGTGGGTCCTGATCCTTGCGCCCTTGCTGGTTGTGCTGGGCGTGTCGGTGCCGGTGGGTGTTGCGCAGGCGGCGACGTGTCCGGGTGGGGCGTTGCATGTGGTGGCTCATCCGGATGACGACTTGTTGTTCATGAGTCCCGATCTGCTGCATGACTTGCAGTCGGGGCGGTGCGTGCGGTCGGTGTTCCTGACATCTGGTGATGGTGGTGGGCCCCTTGCGGTTGGCCAAACCAGGGAGGCGGGGATCGAGGCGGCGTATGCGCAGATGGCCGGTGTGGCGAACTCGTGGACGACTTCGGACGCCGAGGTTGCGGGTCGGTCCATCCGCATGGTGACGCTGGCGGCGGTGCCGCAGGTGTCGCTGGTGTTCTTGCGGCTTCCGGATGGGAACAGCGGAGATGGCGGGGGTTTCGCGGCGTATGAGTACCAGAGCCTGTCGCGGTTGTGGGATGGTGAGATCAGCCAGGTCAGCGCGATCGACGGGTCGGAGACGTACACGCGTTCCTCACTGACCAGCACCCTGACGGAGCTGATATCCGATCTGGCGCCGGCGGTGGTGCGTACGCAGAACTTCGCGTCGGCTGCGTACGACCATCCGGATCATCACGTGGCGGCGGCGTTCGTACGGGAGGCTCACGCGGTCTATCCGCAGGGCCGGACGTTGCTGGCGTACGAGGGTTACAGCTCGGCCGACCACCCCGTGAACGTGACCGGTGACGATCTGGCGGGCAAGCGCGCGGCACTGGCGGCATACGCCTCCTACGACACGGCGGTTCAGTACATCGACTCGTGGGTGGGGCGCCAGTACGTGCTGCAGACCGTGGAGGGCTCGGGCACTGCTCCGGTGAACCGGACACCGGTGGCGAACGCAGGTGTGGACCTGGTGGCGCCGGCTGGGTCGCAGGTTCGGTTGACGGGTATGGGGTCCAGCGATCCGGATGGGGATGCGTTGTCGTTCGCGTGGTCGCAGACGACGGGCCCTGCGGTGACCCTGTCGTCGGCTGATGCGTCGCGGCCGACGTTCACGGCTCCGGCGGAGGGTTCGCAGTTGACGTTCTCTCTGGTGGTCACCGACGGGTCGTTGAGCAGTGCGGCGGATTCGGTGACGGTGTCGGTGCAGGCGGCGGTGCCGGGGGAGAACGTGGCGCGTTCGCTGGGTGCGGCGGTGACCGCGTCGTCGCAGAACGTCGCCGACGGGCAGACCGCGGACAAGGCGGTCGACGGTTCGCCGCTGGGCTACCCGGCTGACTACTCGCGGG